>JARGOI010000002.1 GCA_029212275.1 Thalassolituus sp. | reverse complement strand
GCCCGTAGCTCAGCTGGATAGAGCGCTGCCCTCCGGAGGCAGAGGTCGCAGATTCGAATTCTGCCGGGCGGGCCAACATTTCAAGGCCTCCCAAGTAAGTGACTGCTTACAAAATCTTAGTTGAGACCAAATTGAGACCATTTGGGGACCATGCCTGTTTAAACATATAAAACTAATGATCACTACCCGCCATCGGACACTCAGAGGCCGCAGCGATCATTAACCTCACAGAACAATGTTTGACATATTGCACTGAACACTTATTCCGCTGGTCAAAGAGGCCTTAGACAGTCAAAACCTACGACCATAATGCTATACATTCACGATCTCGACTGATATATCCGTTGCCCATGATTCAAGGCTGCGAACCTTGAGCGATCCAATTCGATCTTTAGTCGTTCCCACTAGATAATCAACATCTTCAGAAAAATCAAACTTGGAATTTCCTTCCACACGCCAATAACCAACGCCCTGATCAAATCGGACGATTAAAGTCCGACCATCGGACAATTTAATTTCAAGTTTACGATGATGAGGGATATCCCGATTAGCGTTAACGACGTCAAGGTCAAAATTCACACGACACTGGTCCAGTAGCCAGGCTTTTGTGAACTCTTCGAAATGATCGTCCTCTGCCCAATCGTGAAACATCAAATGGCCGCTACGATCTTTCATTTTAAATAACGTCTTTAATGATCCGTTTTTATCAGCAGCCAGTTTCTCGGCAATCGGGGCTAGAATGCTCGTTAACATCAATATGTAAGCTGGTGATTGCAGGTAGCGATCAGTATACGACATTGCAGTAACAGCAATTTCATCACTGTTCAGGCAACTGGCAAGCCCCTCAACCTCTTCAGACAAATAATCCCAGAAGCGTTTTCCAAAGTTTCGAAGGTTTCCATCAAGTTCATTTCTGATCTCAAGGTTTCTAGCGGAAAACGATGACTCTGATCGCGGATCTATCCACCTCGACGTATCGAGCTCGCGGCTATCAAGTTTATTAAGCGTATCACTAACAACGGTTAAGCCGCCGCTTTGGTGCCAGTCAACACCAGGGATACTGGCAGATGATTCACTGGCAGCGATACTCAAAACCTTATCTGGAAATTGCAGTTGAGCTACAAGCGCTAACCCTGCCTCCTCCTTCAAGGTACGCAACTGAACCCCTGTAGCTTTCAGCGCTAGCAGGTCTTCTTGTAACTCCTTCGACTGAATATTCTCTGGCAAAAGCAAATCAACCTGAATCTCATCAGCCCAGAGATAATTGTGAAGTGCCTTACGAAACTGCCTTGCGGCAAGGTCCCAGTCGGCTTGCTCACCTGTCACACGAACAACAAGCTTATTGGCTCCCTCACGAATACCTTTCTGAATAACACCTTCAACTGACCGGGGCTGGTATTTCCCGCCTGGAAGTAATTGTTCTGATTCGGGCAATTGAATGCGACGAGAGAAGTCTTCTCCAAGCCAGGATAAAGCCGCACTATGATCGAGCCTGTCATGATGGTGGCGTGTTAATGAGTCCAACAAACATTCACTGCATGCAGTATCACAGTGAGCGCACTGAAGGCGATTGGCCATATCCACCAATATATCTTCTATGTAATCAGGAGCAGCGGAAGCAAAACCAGCACCGCCACTCAACTCATCATAGAGCTGAATGACCAGCACCGGTTTACCATCAATCTGGGCAGGTCTGGTGCCGAAGCCCAGTTCTGAGGCAGAAATACCAAGTTTACCTGCCAAGGCAAATCGTAAAGCCACCGCTAATGTCAAAGCGATCGAACGATTATCGCCACTTTCACCGTCATCAATCAGGTATTCATTACTGGCTGGTCGGCGCAATACCAATTCAAAGACGTCGGTTTTGCTATGAGCGCCCAACGTGATCTTAGTTTGCAGCGTACCCTGTCCACCACACTCAGCAATTTTGTGTTTACCATTTTCCTCATAGCGATCCTCTTTGGCAGGACGTGGAGATCTGTGCGGTCGAGCGGTATTAAACTCGTGTGGAAATTCACCATTTTTATCCATGGAGTGCGCACGACCACACTGCATACACACAGCAAAACCTTTACCGAACTCACCATCACTATGGTGGAAAACCATGCCATCGGGGCCCGAGCGCATAAAACCTAAAGCGGGGTCAGGCAAGGCCACTGGAGGAACATCTTTAACAATGACCCACGGTTGTTGTACAGGAATGAATTTCTGTTGCTCAACGTTATTCGTAGTCGATTCATAGGCATCCGTCACAAATCCAGCAGGAACAAGCACCTTCTTGATATTGGATAGCTTTATCGGAGCGCCACAGCTACTGTTACGACAAACCAAGGAATCACTATTCGTAACGCCATCTTCGTAGCCTAATTCACCGCATCGATCACAACGCCAGGCCAAATCAAACTTCTGAGCTTCATTACTATCAGCGGCAATGTTATGCCAATGCAAGGAAACGCCCGCAGAGCGAAAGACCCTGCCATCCAAAACAATTTCTGCTCCAGGTGCGTATTCGCGAATGGCAATGGCCAAATTTCGAGAAGGAAGTCCCTTATATCGGGATATATTGTCTTCCCGATCTTTCTTCGTCTCTTTTTGTTTTTGAGTACGGATGTAATCTTCGATCGTAAAGTTATCGAAGTTAACAACGTCGGTTGGAAATCCATATCCCGGTAAAAAAGTACGTGCGGCTAAGTCGCGCAATAGGTATTCGCCCATATGGCGCTTTAGCTCTAATTCTAGGCGTTTAGCGTAGGGGCTGTCTTTTTTAGCCGACCCTTTCTCGCTTTCCAGATAATTAAATACACCCAGCCAACGATCCTGAAGTTTCTCAAGTGCGTCTTTGGCGTCAATTCGTAATTGAGATGCCTTACGACCGTGCAACCCAGTTCCTAAGACGGCAGACGCCAAAGCACTATCTAACTCAGCTCTACCAATGCCTTTTAGGGAATCCATAAATCGATCACACAGTGAATCATCCGCTAATTTTTCGAAGAACCAGCCGGTTGTCAGTACGTGTTTATCTTTTTGGGTAACACCAACATCGTTGCATAGGAAGTCTGACAGCAGAATAGCGTTTATATGTCTCTGAACCAGCCGCTCTGAGTTCAGTGCTACAGCAGGTGCAGGAATTTTTGTTTCAAATGGCCAAAGGGGATCGGTAAATACTTGCTGATCATGAGGATTACCCTTACAAAGGGTGTAAGCCAACGCACGTGATTCCTGACTACGTCCCGCTCGACCAGCACGCTGAAGATAGTTGGCAGGATGCGGCGGGACATTATTCATCACTACCGCTGAGATACCACCAATGTCTACCCCCATTTCCATAGTGGTTGAACAGTTGAGAACGTTGATTTTTCCTTGCTTGAACAGGTCTTCATATTTGCCTAAGCGATCAGCAGATTGCTGGGCCGAGTGCTCTGCAGAACGATAATAAAATCCACCTTCTACCGCCCTGTCGTTGATATCAGTCCAAAGGTTCTCAGAACGCAATACAGCTACTGTTGGATCATTGGCAACCATATCGCGTATTTTGGTAACGCCCTTTTGATAATCCTCGTCAGAGCGCCTAAAGTGCCAGATCTCTGGCAGTTCAGCTTTCCGGCAAAGATAGTGAGCACGCTTTTCGTCTGTCAGCTTTTCGAAATCCAGACGTTGCGGCAAGTAAGGGGTAAGGCCACAAAAGGTATTATCAATGATTTTATGCGTTACCGGACATACCCAACCTTCCGTCATCAGAGAAAACGTCAGATTCTCTTTCACAAGAAAATGACGATTGTCATCACTTATCAGAAAACCGTTAGGCCCAGTTAATGATTTCCAGGCATGTCGTAGCCAGTCATTGACCAGGTCCTGGGCATCCTTACGAGCCGGGTCCAACTTTGCCCCCAGCAGTAGTAACTTGATCAAACGCTGGTTGTAGCTATTACCACGAATCAATGGCCACAATTTGATTCGAGAATCCGTAGACTCTTCAGAGTCCGGACTGCGCAGGGTTTTCGAAGAGAACTTGTTACCAATCCAGTATTTCCAGCTGTCGTTAAGCTGCACAAAGGTGTTTTCCCGAACATGAAAGTCCAGACATACCTTCAGAAAGTCTGCCCAGTCTTGTTTGGTAAGCCCTTTGGACTCCCAACCGTTTGGCAGAATGGTTGCCACTGACGAGAAGCCTTGGTAACCGACTACGACCAGCCCCTGGGTTTCAAGACTGTTCTGTCGCTTTGGTCGACGCATAAATTCGCGAAAAAGCAGCATTTCAGCCAAGGCCCGCGCCCCGGTTTTTTCATCAAATACTTCAGGTTTCTGATCCCTGTTACTTGCCAGCATGAACTCATTAATATCTCGTTTGTTCTTGCTTAATTCTGCCGCCAAATCACTCCACAAAACCTCCGCTTTAGGTAGTGATAACTGCTTTCCTGATAGGCTGTCTAATTGATTCTGCAGCCGTTGGGCTTTATTTTCAGACTCAGATGCTTCTTGTGGCATCCCCCAAGACCGGTATTCTTCCGCCTCTTGTTTGGCAGACTCGATTCGATCCTTCATTTTCACCAAATCTGCTTTATCGTTTGGTTTATCTACCGAAACGCCTGCTTGTGCAGAAAACAAACATTCCAGAACTAAGCCGCGAAGCTTGCTTCTTTCCGCTTCTTGTTGCATCCGGACTGACATCCGAGCAGTGCCCTGCCGGCTGTCCGTGAACGTGATAAGCCTGCGTCCGCGACCCGGTAAGTTTTGATAACTTACTTTAGAATCGTCATCCTCATAATCTGGACAGTACTCCAATACTGTCGGCACTGCGTTGGCGACATAAAAAGGAGAACCAAGCAGTGAACGCCGAAATGGAGAGCTACCGTTAAAGCCTTTGTAGCTGCAACTTGAACAGCAAGGCTCTACATCATTCATTCCCAGAGAGACCAGATTTCCAGATAAACCGCCAATAGCACCTGAGAGGCGATCAAATCCCATTTGCCAGAACTGGTTTGCTTCGTTATTGATGGATGAAAGCACTAAGGGAGTATTAGTCTCCGAAGGTTTGCCGGGGTCATCATTTCCCCCGTCCTCGACATAGAAATCTTCATCACTTTGAAGGGAAAACTCATCTTCTTGCTGGCTATCCCAGTGGCTGAGCACCCCATTTTTATCCCTAGCCAGTAGATGAGGCTCATTGCACTCATTGCAGAAAGACAACTCAAATACCAGCGCCCCGCAATCACACTTTTGACGCTGGTTTGTATAAACCATGCCGTACGGCCAGTTCTTGTCTAATGGAGTGCTTTCTTTACAAGAGCAGTTAGGATCAAAGCACGCCCAAATCCCCTGAGTAGTTCGCTGAAAGAAGTGGGCACGTACTTTCAGGAAAGACTCGGCACCCTTGTGGGGCTTAGTCGCCGTACAGACATCAAGCCAACGTAGCAGCTCATCCTGGCCGAAACCACGGCCAACCTGAGCAGCTAAATCTCCCATCAGCTTGTCGAGTTTCAGAGGCCGGTCACTAGTCACCAGACAATGGCGTAATGCTCTGGCCTCCGGAGAATGCGTCAGCAGTTCATAACGTTCAGGTAAAACTTCTGGCTGTTTTTTGTTTTCCGGCTGCATAGCTTCTAGGCTTGCCAAATCAACGGGCTTATCCAGACTGGTGCACAAATCCGGAATAACCCGACTGCCCCCCAGCACATCAATCTGGCTAGTAGGAACACCGGAAAGATCACTAAGGAATGCCTTCAACTCTTCAGCTGCATCATCGCCCGAGATGGTTGCAGATGTTGCTACAAAACGAACATCCTGCGGTGTAACACCAAACGCATGCATAACACGCCGTAGCTGCATCGCCAGCTCTGCAGCCTGGGAGCCAACATAGGTGTGTGCTTCATCAAGTACAATCCAACGTAGGGTTTTCTTCTCCCTGGACTTCTGCAGAATTGGCGCATCGACCTGACGCACCATCATGTATTCCAGCATGGTACCGTTGGTTACCAAGATCGGAGCTGGTGCTTCACGCATGGTTTCACGAGTCAAAACTTCGTTCGGATGTAACCGCTGCTTGGCCACTTCACGAGCGGCCAATTCTGGCGTATTACCATTATACAAACAGTAGCGAATTCCATTACCAAAGGCTTGAGTCCAAGCATCCAGACGCTCACGCTGAGAGTTGATCAACGCGTTCAACGGATAGAGAAATAATGCATGTATACCTTCTAACGGTACCCTATTGTTTGCTTCGTAACATTGATGAAGATCTTCAAGTACAGGCACCATAAAACATTCGGTTTTACCTGAACCTGTACCACTGGTAACCACTACCGAATGCTTCTTTTCTAATAGGGAATGCCAGCTCGCCAGCTGATGCGTAAATGGTTTCCAGTCAGCGCCAAAGCGATAGCGCCCATTATCTTTATTATCTAGCGATCCCACTACCGCCTTGCTCAGCAAACCGTCGTTAACCAGTTGCTGCATTGTGGTATCAGCCTGAGCCCAACCAAACGTCTGCTCAAACATTGGAGGAGCCAGAAAAGAACCCGGTTTCCCACACTCTGAATTCATCTGTTGCGATAAATACTCTCGCAATCCCGGGTGAACAATGCCGGAGACACTCAGAGTCGCTTCAGTTGTACGGGATAAAGACTGCTTCACCAAAGATGAAAAATAGCTACTCATTGCGGTTCCTTGTGCGAGGTAGATAAAAACTTAAGTAAGGCGTATTGATATACAGACTTGAACCAATCAATATCAAAATCGCGGATTTGGCGAATATGAAAAGCCGCTTCAGCGGATTCTGGAAACAAAGTTTCGAGGCGCTCTTTACCAGCCGCAACCGCAGCCAGATAAACTGGCAAATAGACCACAGCATTGCGAAAACCCTGTTCAGGCTCAAAGCCCAGCAGTTCGATTGTTTGAGTTTTCGTCCATCTCTTCAGTCGTTTGCCGAAATCATGAGGCCACGAATCATCACCACTGTGATTACGAAGCAAGCCCTGATACCAGCCTGTAAAGATCATATGGTGCATTAATACTTCAGGCAGCTGAATTTCCTGAGGAAAAGAGCCATCCTCAATCCACTTCCGTGCATCATCACCCATCATGGTCATACAAGACTGTAGTTTTCGATTAAAATCAGGTTTCAAATGGGTATTTATAATGTCAGTTGGCATCCCTTGATCAAGCATCCAGTCCCAATAACGCGCTGAAACGGTTTTCAGTATTAATGGTGAAAAAGCCTCCCATACAAACGGAAAATCTCTTTCCAAGCGGCGGCTGTATTCCGGCTCAAATCCAAATTTGTAAAGCGACATTGCCAATACATCAGGGTGATTGACCAATGCTTTCCAAACCTCGAACGTTGCCAGCGATAGGTAACCATACTGGTCATAAAGCGATTTGAGAAACTGCCAGCCGCTGTGTCCGGGATTCAGTGCCATTTGCTGTAATACCGGCGTAAAAGCATTCACTAAAGATTTATGACCAAAGGCGAGCACTGCACGTTGCAAGCTACGAATATCCCCGCCGGGCTCAGGCTTCAAATGATCACCAGCTAAGAAGAGTGGCCGAAAACTGATAGGAGAATCGCGGTGCGGCAGTATTAGCCAAGGACCATTTTTTTCTACCGCTTCCGGTATATCGAACTCACCAGTAACAACCCCTTCAGACCTACGTGACGAAATATCAACGGCTCTCCGTTCAGGTTCATTCATTAGCATTAGCACTGGCCGAATGACCTTTTCTTCACCACTCACAAGGGCTGTTCTGTGCAATACATTTCGATTCCTGTCCCACTGCAAGATGACAGCATATCGTTGAATTTTATACTCCACATCCCTGCCATCACCAGAAATAGACAACAGCACCTTTTGATCAATACCTTCCCCAAGCGATAGAAGTGATTCAATATCCAGACGCATGTCATAAAGACTCACTTCAACGGGTCTCTCGGGATCTGCCCGGTAATGCCATTTGTAACACGCTCGGGAGTCATTACCGCTAGGCAGCCGCAGCTCAATTCGGTATGGCACTGAACGATCCGGACGGGCAAATAAATACAGTCGCGTTCCCAACAATTCATCAATGGACAGTGTATTGTTTAGAGGTTGCTCATTACTATCCAGCGCTACAACACCAACAGAAGGAAACGGGAGTTCAACTTCTATTGGACCAGATTCTAAATTTGGATGGATTCTGACTGTCACTTGCGACGGAGGAGTATCCAGCAATGATGTCAGTTCGTAAGTAATCACATCTGAATCCTTCAAACGCCTGGCAATGACATGCTCTGAAATAAACTCAACGAAGCAACTTACCCCAGTACAGAATCGAACATATCCATGATTCGGAGACTCTCCGGGTTTCAGCTCTATAGAGAAGTCCGCTGGTAGAATACCAACTTTACGACGTAACCAAGTCTCACCTGTCGTTGATTTAGCCGTTAACCACTGACTGCCTAAGCGCTCATTTAAATGACAGGTATCTTCTGGTAAACCATTCATAAAGACCCGAAGACGTTCAGCGTCAGGATCCGCATCAAGCCCGAGTGATATTTGAGGCACCCCTATGTAAGTGCTTGATGGCCGTGTTAAGTAGTTTAAAAGTTTTCCCTTTAACTCAATGGCCGAGTGAAATGCCAGCGCACCTCCCAAACGAATGGAAAATACATCCTCATTTTCACACTTGACCCGCCCAACACCACTAACTCTCCACATAACCATTTCTAAAAAAGAGTTCGACTCTCTAACCACAGAGCAGTCATCAGAAGACACAAGACACGACTCAGGAGCCAGCAAGGTTAGCTCGTGGGCACGGGTCGTAAAGCTGCTTTGGCCGACGCAGCGCCAACGCATACTGTCACCCGAAGTGTCAAAACCAACCGGAACAATACCCAAGTCAAGCACACTGGCTGGAATCTCAGCGCTGCAAATGGCCTGACCGCCAATTGATGCAACAACGAAAAGAGATTTCGACGGATCTCTGCGTCGGCAAATCAGCTTTTGTTGCCGAATCCTTACCTTGATGAGCGATGGGCTAACTGTGCCATATCCTGGGCCCATCGACGCAAGCATGCTTCTCCCTTCATTAATCGAAAGATCGAAACGATTTGAAACCGGTACTTTATCTACAGCGATGGTCAATTCAGAAGGCAAATTAATCTCTGTTTCTAGATACCCTGAAGATGACTGCCAATAGTGCTCACAGGAAAGCTGCATGCCCTTGAGAGAAATATTACGAGCTTCTTTTGATGCCGTAGTTAGCAAGCCATTCAGAAAACCTCGGCCAGTTTCATCGTCCAGTGGAATAGGAAACGACTCTCGCCAACGAGGATATGAGCTATCCAGAATATCAACTGGTTGAGGGGTTTTCTCAAGCTGATAAAAACCAACCAATTGAGCCAACTGATGTGTCATCTGTACTATCAACTCAACTGACGTTTGCTCCCGAAACACTTGAGGCAATTTCAGCTGTTCAATATGGTTTTTAACAACCGGATCTAACGAGCCTCCTAGCAATTGGGAAGCTCCATATTGCTTGAGGACTCTGGTAAACAAACTCTGAAAGCGACTGCCCGGCTCCGTCAAAACCTGAAAAGGCAACCCACCTTCACTGAAAAGTGATCCTAAAAAGTTACGACGTTCAGATTCATAAAAACGAATCGGACGCTGCCAGTACTGCTCCAATCCTTTGGGAACGATAAGAGCTAGCTCCTGTGCAGAATACTTATGTCCAAGCCGCTTCCATAGAGCATCCCAACTCCATCCATCAGCAACCCGATACTCTCGCCGATACCATTCCGCACAAAACAAACAGAAGGCTGCACAATGCGCGATATCACCTGTAGCATCACCGGAGTCAGCAAGTTGGCGAAGCTGGAGCAGCAACTCTGAATATTCGTCGGCAGTAAGTTGATATTCGAACAACGGACGCTGATCAGGACTGTTTAAATCCCTGCGATTCAGCAATCGACTGAGCCAACCATGAATAGCAAAAGTAGTTTGAGCGGTTGAATAGACCATAAACATTTCCTGTTTTTGTCGCACCACCTAAAGCCTCGGCACAACATGATTCTTTGTTACTTCTTTTCCAAAAATTTCTGCGCTGACATGTCACCGTCTTTTGCTTTTTCCTTAAGCTTGTCGAACCAGTGCTCACCACGTATCCGTTCTTCATAAGAACCCCTGCCAGACAGAAGCAAGTCCTTCACAAGCAGTATCAAAGATAAGGTATCCCCTTTTCTTGCTTCATCCTCTAAGGCGTCTCGCCACAATCGTTTCTGTCCAGTTCTCTTATAGTGCCTCGCCTCAGTCAAAACTCGCTGGGAACCTGCACTATCATCACTGCCGTACTTACCTAGCTGTGCTTCCTGAGCTAAAAATGTCTTCCACCAGATATCCAGAGCCTGATTGCGCTGAGTCAGTACGTCCAAACCCGGCTTAGGCAGTCCAGTATTACGCTGATACGCTCCAGCCCGTTTAGAGAGACTTTTGAACCAGGTAGTACCTTCATCAACTTGAATGGAATACTCCGTTCTTAGCAGGCTTTCAACAGACCACTGCCATGCAATAAGGTGATCATGTTCGTCATCCTGATACATCCGACGTATCTCTTCGGGTGCCGCTATCTTTCCCTGCTGAAGCAACTGGATATTACGACGACTTTTTCTGAATAATCTAATTTCAGTCGAGGGCCCACGTAAAATATCAACAATCAAAACCTCCTCAAATTCAAGGATCATTACTTCAGCAATGTCTCCATGACTCATCAATTCATACCAAAAACTCAAAGTACCTCTATTCTTAAGATATTCAGCAGTAGCTTCCGGCAGAAGAACTCGCACAGATAACAAACTCGTCTGATAGTTGCTCCAGAAAAATGTGCGACTACGTATATTTTTTTGACTCGTTTCAGACATTTCCGGAAGTCCCAAAGCTTCAGGCTCTTCTAATCGCTTGGATAACTCTCGGATCTTAAAATACTCGGAAATTTTCAAGGCCGTGCTCAATACCTTTTGCGCACCTTCACTAAGTTCAGACCAAAGACTTGCCTCAACAGATGGATCACAATAAGCTTTTAAGTCATTAGCCAATTTTTCTTCACGTCCTAATTCCCCAGCACCATGACTCGCAATGGCTTCAATCAGCATGACCTGATCTGACTTAATAAGCTCTTTCAGAAGCTCAGAAAACCATGGACTGTATTCAAGAAAAACAGGACTGTAAGCCAGCCGGATCACCGCTCCGACCGTATTTCTAATCAACTCCCGACATGCACCCAGCCCAGCGTTGGCAAACAACCGGGCAGGCGTTACCGATTGGCCGATTGCCTCATACGCGCTGCTACCGAAGTCAGACTCTCTGGCATTAATGACCAGTTTAAGAGACAGCGCGTGCGAACCAGCTAAGGTACCCGACAGTTGATGAATATTCGAAAGCATTACATCCGAAAAGTAAGCACCACCATTCAGGAACAACGCAGCTCGAAACAATAGCAAGTTAGTAACCGGCTTTCTTTTTACCAAGGCCAGGAATATCAGAAAGCAAACATCAGCATGAGATCGCCCGTCTGAAATGGGCCACTCTGGCTCCGTAAACAGATTTGACCACTCAAGAATAGATATTTCGTCTTCTTCGCCATCCAATACAGCACGTATAACATCTGCTCCCTGTCGGGGTGGCAATGCACCGACAGGCTCGCTTGATTGCCATTCAAGCAATCTCAATCCATCAGCCAGAGCCTCCATTTCAACAGGAGAAGGCTGCCCTACGCGAAAGCGAACTCCGAGATCAGCCACGACCCAACCCACTCTCGTTGATAGACCAATTTTGGAACTGGTCTCCGGTAAACTGGAATCGGAACACCACTTTACGATCACTTGCTTGATTTTGAGCCTGATTGGCAGCCGCTTCACCGCGTCCGGAAACAAGCATCCTGGCACGAAAGGCATCCTTACCACTGAATTTCATTTTGCTGATTTCGTGCGAAACACTATTGGCTCTTTGAAGGCTCAAATCCATGTTGTAATCCCAGCCACCCGCTGCACTGGTATGGCCTTCAATCACAACGAACTGAATCTGTTCAGCAATATCCTTATCAGAAAAAATTGCGCGGCTGTATGTCGGTACAAACGTTTCCAAAAATCGAATCCCTGCGGGCTTTAACTCAGCGCTGCCCGAATCAAACAGAACCGAATCCATGATGCTGACATCACCACTAACCGGATCAATATTGGCGCTGATACCCTCCGACTTCAACGTCTCCTGTAATGCCTGAATGATCACCACCCGACGGTATTTCGCGCGATCTGCATCTTCCTCGTGTTGCAGTAGAGAAACCACTAATAACAAAGCAAACAGCATGACTAGCCCAGACATCAAATCCCCAATCGATAACCAAGCCCCAGTTTCATCAATATCGGTATCTGGCTCATAATGATTCAGAAAACTCATCGTGTTTCTGACTCAAGCAATGTCTGCTTCTGTAGTTCAATGGTTTGCATTGCAGTCACCAGCAAACCTGCTGCTTCAGCAAGCCTAGAGTGTACTTTTGCAGCAGCAGCATCGAAGCTTTCGAAGAACTCACCGTGAGAGGTTTCCGCTCGCTGATAATAATCGTTCATTGCCTTCGGTAACTGTTCTGTCATATCACTGAACTTCTGAGCCGCTTGCCCATACTCCTTACGAATTAAAGCAACCTGAGAACCGACCGATTTGGCAACATCCTGAAGCTGATCGAAAGCCGTCGCCTTATTCAGACCAACTGCTTCCACCAGCTGCTGTACCAATCCAACACCTTGCTGCAATTGATCGTATTGGACCCTAATCGCCTCATACTGCTTTGCTCTGAGAACGTTTTCTTCTTCAAATGCCTTACGGTAGTCAGCAACCACACCAGCAAGACCTTCACGTTGACGGCCTAAGGTTTCATCCAACAACGTCTCTTGTTGCTCAAAAAAACCAGTCAGATTTTGTTGATATTCAGTCCGAAATGACTCCAGCTCCTGCTGAACTACCGTCGATACCTCTCGAATTTTCCCATCAATATCACCCAACCCCGTTTGCAGCGTGTTATTTGCATCCTGCATCAACTTCGCTGCTTCATTACCGATTCTTCCGAGTGCTTCATTTTGACCTTCAAACGCTTCCCTTGCTGCTTCAGCACTATCTTCAAAAGCCCCTCGTTGATCTTTCATTCCCTGAATAGCTGCAGCTAAAGAATGGTTTATCTCTGCACTTATATCCTTCAGAACGCCATTGGTATCCGCTTTAAATTGATCCAAAATTTCTTTCAGTGACTCAGCAAAAGCCGTCAGTTTCGTTAATGTATCCTGCTGGAAAGTATTCAGCGTCGTCGTTGTATTACCCAACTCCTTGGTTAGCTTTTGCAGTTCTGTAATCAGCTCGCGAGTACTAGACCCAGAATCCTTCATATCCTGAGAAACACTACGAAGATCTTCCATAACAGGGGCTATTACTTCATTACGCATTGCTGTGGTAATCACTGAAACCAGCTTTTCACCATTATCCTGTTTGATCTCTTTCAGTTCTTGGAGTGAATCGGGTATGACTTGCAGGGCAGGTGTAATCTCACTTTTCACACTGTCACGGACAGCATCCGACAATGCCCTCGCCAATTTATTAGCGTCAAGTTCCTGCAGAAGTTGCTTCATATCCTGAGCCACTGCACTCGTAGACGCACTCGACTTAATGACAGCATCAGCCATCTCAAACTGGCGCTGCTGCAACTTCGCATTTGAATCAGGCGACATACCCATTAAGACAGAGACCGGGCTGACCTCCATGCATTCCTTACTAAGAATCCCCTGCAGTTGTCGCTGTCTTCGCTCTCGCGCTTTCCCACACCAAAACAGAATGATCATAAAAACGACAGACGCCAACATACCCGCCAAAGAAGTGTAGAAAGCCGTCTTCATTCCTCCCAACAGCTTTAATGCAGATGTCATCAAGATTGCAGAACTTGCCCCCTCAAGGTTGAGTCCATACAAACTCATAGAGATCCCCAAAAAAGTCCCTAATACCCCGATAGATGTAAGCAACGCAGGTGCTAAACGATAAGGAGATGCGGGAGGCAAAGGCAACACAGAATGCACAGGGGTTAATAACTTGAACAGACCAAACTTGTTTCTCCGAATGACATCATCAACATCAATAACAAAATGGCGACTTAACAAGATGGCAACATCAGTCTTAACTGACGACATGGCGATATCTTTGTTATTAACCATATCAATAATCTGACGATAACGACCAAGCCCAGATTTATGACGCCCGTTCAACCTGACTTCAAGAAACCAAAAAAACAAACCGATTGAGCAAATAACAAAATAAAACGCATTATTAATATTTAGGTTATCCATCAAAGGAGGAATCCACAGTGAGAAATTTGGAAATTTCGTGCTTGCTTAACAGCTCTTCAGCAACACGAACAGGTATATGATCGGCATCGTTACGAACCATGCCATTATCGAGAGTAACTGATGAATTCAGCCGCACACTGAACAGGGGCTCGCCATCAAGATTGTCGAAGTCTCTTTTAAGGTAAGCGCCACCTGACTCCATAGTGAGAAGCCTGACCTGAACATCCGACTTCCGGTGACGCAGCATGATCGCAATATGACTATCGCTACCCCACTGCTCACATGCTCTTTTCCAGTTATGGTTGTAAAGTGTAATTATGCCAACCAATTCTTTTACATCCATGAGGAAGGATCCTTTGATGTCCCAGCCCTATTCAACCACTCAAGTAGCAATGGCGCCAGCACTTGAACTAACTCTCAGAGAGAGAGATGACAATCGCAGTCGTTACCATTCGCTTACCTGAGTTACATGCGGCAATTGCAAAACCCAGAGCAAAAACGGTAAAAACCAGCCCGAATTTAATATCGGCGTAACCCGTGAGATCAGGCCAGAACCACGCGAACAGACAATAAGCAGCAAATAGAATCACCGACACGGCACAAGCATCCCGATACAGCAGAAAAGACTTATGCGCAGATTTGATCTCCATTCTGTCTGTGTTCGGTTTATAGAACACGCGGTACCAGTAACTGTTCTGAGCACTTTCATTGTTTACCAACTCACTCAAGTCGTACTTTGCCAGCACATGACAATTATCAATCCGCGGGTCAGTCTTCATAAGTGAGATAAAGCGGTGTCCGGGCAAAGCATTCTTATATCTGCAGAAGACCAACCCGTTCTTGATATCCGCCGGAACCCAGTACGACAACCAGACAATCACCACATTAAGAAGAAGCATGACACTGGCCGACTCCATACTCGTTATGATTCCACCAATATCCAGCGCCCCTTGTGCCAAGAAAAGCACCAGATAGACCTGTACCATAACCAACACAGTGAGAGGCACTACATTCTGCGCTTTAAGAGAAATCGGCATGATCTTCAACCTACTTCCTCTTCATACTCGTAGTGATAAGGCTCAGGTGATAGCGGGCTCCAACCAAGACGTCCGGGAGCATCATTGGAATGGCGAATACCACTGCCTTTTGTCACAAGCACCTTGGCACCTCGATGAGTGAAAGCATTAAGTACTGCTTTTCGTGGATGCTTGGGTTCGCCGTTCTTTGCCGTGGATACAATAGCCACAACATCTATCGTTTCCCCTGTTGATACTTGAGGACCGAGTAAACGATTCAACACCTTTGGACCAATATTGCGGCGACTGCCATGATGCGGAATCTGAATTAACCGAAGCACATTGTGAGAGTGGGAGTAATCAATAACATCTGCAGCTTGATCCAAAGCCTCAATACCCGAGTCGCCGGTAAATACAAATCGCCGATCATCAAAAGTTAACTGAGTAATCACGCTGGAGTTATTTTTAGCAGAGGTCACGCCGTCATCGGTGATCTTGTCGTCACCCCATGAAGCAAACACTTGGCGAAAGGCTGATTTGATAGCATCAAATACATTCGACACGCTTTCCATTGCCGTCGTCAGCGCTGCCTTCTGCGGCATACCATCAAAATCAGGAATTAGAGACTCGTAGTAATCCAGTGTTGGCCCCAGCACCTCGACAAATCCAGATGGATCGGTCATGCCGGTAAAAGGCTCGCGAACAAGAACATCCTTTGACTCAGCCAATGCTACCAACGCGTATGCACGCTCAAGAGTATTCGCCAATAACTCGCTGATACTATCATCGGTGATACGGCCATCTTTAAACTTAGCCGCCAATCCAACATTGTGCCTCCATGGCTGGTGAATCCAGAGTTCCTTCACATCCATCTCGTTCAGAACAGTTTCCAGACCATTGAGGTGGTCCTGATCAGGATGCGTATTAATCACCAGATCCACCTTCTCAGTACCGAAGTGAGACCTTATGTGTTCAACGAGTTCAGAACCGGTTTTACTGAAACCGCCATCAATCACAACAACCGTCTGTTCTTCTCTAGCCCCATGTAAATTACCAAAACGAATAGCAATAGCATCGCCACTCTTTGATTCTTCGCCCACACCCAAAAAGTCGATCTCGTAGCCCATTTTCATACCCCATTTAATTAATTTAATAGAGGTATTACAAATGCCATGCCAGAAAATAAATCCTTTATATATCAGAGCTTTAGAAAATCAGGCGTATCAAAACCAATCTCAAATAGATAAAAAAATCATTAGGTATATAAATTTTCTTACCCTAGTCATGATTAACTGATATCAACATTTACCTTATTCGCCACACCAAATGGCACATGCACCATAGCTAGATCTTTAGCCTTGAGGTGATCTAACTGATCGTCGAAGAAAATATGCGGTTTGAACACGTTAAGAATGCGGCGCTTATCCATACCACCTAGAAAAAAAGTCTCGTTGGCTTCTACGCCCCAGCTTTTTAACGTTGTGATCACTCGTTCATGAGCTGGCGCATTGCGGGCCGTGATGATCGCCGTTCGCAATAGGCCTAAAGCTACAGGCACAACTGAAAAAGTACAGGCTGCAAAGGCAAATAAACTGTCACAATCGAAAGCAGCTAAAGCTCTTGGTCTGTCATTGGCTACAGTGAAAAGACATTGGAAACCCTCAAATAGTGGGGGGTATTTTCTATAGATTCTAAAGTAAATCAAAGTCCTCCCATCTCAGTGGATAAACAGCTCTAAAGCAAACAGTAGGAAGCCCCATTGCTGGGGCACCTTCAGTTATCTTCTAGGTGAAGATCGTTTATGTTTACGTACTGATTGCAACACACCGCGAACGGTGCGGAAGTAAGCACGGACTTTTACATTCTTAATTTTGTGGAAATACATTAGCATTTACCTGTAGTTAAGTATTAAATAATTTTCTTACTAGTAGGTAAATCGAATAGAGTACTACGCGCTTAAAAAGCGGTAGCAGCATTCGAAAACCTACATGGTTTCTAGCCATGAGTTTTCTCCTTTCCTTAGTAAAGGGTGCTACCGACTTTTTTGAGATGATAGAAAGCGTGACAGTTAAAACTGTACAAATTTACACTTTCATCTCTCTATCAACCAATGATACAGTTTACTTGTGAAGGTTATCTGGCATTGGTTGATTGATCGCCTGCGGTAGCACAAGGCTTTCTTTCTATAAATCTATGTCATGTAACAGCCCCTTCCTTAATAAGGTTGGGGCTTTTTTTGGTTTCAATTTCGACGCCTCAAGTTGTATCTACACATCAAGATAATGCGCTAACCTTATGAATTCAACCCTAGATTTTGTGTATTGAACACTTTTCTTGTGGATAAACCTGTGCACATAAATTGGACAGATGTTATTGATCTAGACAATGCCTGGGGCGGCGCCATTGAAAGCCTGATTTGAGTCGATTATTTTATTTTGACAATGTTATCGGTTACATAATCATGCAACTTCGCGTAACTCAGTCTAAATTAGCCTAACTGCGATTTTAGAACTCCGTTTTGTTCTATTTTGAAGTCTTGTGATGTGACAGAAAGCTCACGAGATTTGTTGAACTGTTGAACTACAGAACTGCTGAACTGCTGAACTGCTGAACTGCTGAACAAGACTTTTACAAATCTTAGAGCTAACTTTTAGAACTAACTTGAAATATTGCTACTTAATATTTGCTATGTTGTTCTTATAGGCAGCACCCCTTTTGTATAACACTCACTCTCAACACAGTAACCATTCTTATTGGGATAGTTGTTTACAAGTCATCGAATTCGTTTAACATAGGTAATTAGTAAAGAACCTAACCCATAATAATGCACTACAGCGATAGCTATTGGTGTCTTTCTTATTTCTATTATGGGGATATTACCTTATGAAGACCTACCACCAGCAACAAGTCCTAGAACGTTTAACTAACAAGTATATTGAACAAAAAGATGACGGTAATTATTACATCGTCGAAGAATACCCCCCTCAACATAAAGTAAGAATCTTTGGCGAAGTAACAAGCATTCGTCAGTGGTTCTACTTTTATTGCTTTGGTCATTTTTCAGTAAAAAGAATTTGAACACCAGAGGGATTCGACCCAGGTTATTTTTTTATTGGTCGCTGCAGAAATATCATCCCTAATACAAAGCCAAAACTGCCAACGGCACTTTTCCCGGTCAGTTTCGAACCGGTCAGTTCATAAATAGAGTGACATACATGTGTAATACGTAGTGACAAACCAAATTCCTTAATATAAATCCCTTGAGAATGGCAGATTATCAGCCAACTTTTAGTTATCCGATTCCTGATGAATTATGTTTTCCACTTCTCTTGCCATGTCATCAATCAGCTGCTCACAAGAAAGCTCTATATCTGTCGAATATATTGGCGTAGGGAAAGAACAAAACTGATCTTCTACCCAGATCTCTAAAACATCTTCTGGCTCACATAGGCTTAGAGCTAATTGATCTAGCTTATTGAGTTTGGCAATCTGCTGCGAGATTTCGTCATGGATGTCACGTTGCAGGATGCCACCGAGCGGCGAGCCAAGCATATCACTGAGATCATCCTCTGTTGACGCGGCCAGTTCTGAGGCCGCAGAATTAGCCAGCATGTTCGCTGCTGCTCTTTCAACCACCTGCTCTTGCAACTGTTCGCCAGAGCCTTGGGCCAGATCTTTGGCAACGTTAATTAAAAGCTTAATAATCTCATGAGCGCTTTCTAACTCGATTTCGAGCGATTCTATTTTTTTAAACAGATTCGTTTTGTCGGTATCAGTGATCTCAATGATTCCAAGCTCAACTCCAATATCTTTTTGCAAACAAAACTCGACCAACCCAATCAAGTCAACTTCATGCGCAGTCAGTTCTTCTGAATAACCAACGATGGCGATTGTTTTAATATCTATCGGCTTAAATAAAACAACGGCATCGTTACACAAAGATCCTGAGTCAACGTCACGCTCAACCAAGGCCATAACAAATGGCGGATCAAAGCGCACTGTCTTAACCTGCCTAGGCAGATTTTTCGGAGACACAGCGTTAAATAGCGGCAGTAGGTCAACGCCTAGACGGCACTCTTGTAGTAGATAGCTAATGTATTCTTCTTGAGAAGTCAGAGTCCTTCTATCTTCCTTTCCACCTATTTCAAATTTCATCAACCATTCCTGTATCAGATATCTTTAAGACTATCGTTGTCTAGAGTTTAATAAATAATAAAACTAATCGAGTTTTCATAGCTTCAGACTGACTAGTTTTTCATCGGAATATTACATAGGCTTATGGTCTTGCGACCACTAACAAACCATTCTCTCAGCCGGATTAAGTCAGTACCATTGTGTGAAATTGCAATTGACATACTATTCCTCGTTGGCCTGTTCTCTATTTTCACCTAATCTCAAATTTTCGGACAACCCAGAGCTACTCAAGTAAGGCACTTTGCCAGAGGGTACTAAATTAGCGGCGGCGTCTAGGTGCACGTCTTGATCATCAAAGAAGATGTGCGGATTAAAAGCTTTTAATACTTTGTCTTTACTGACGCCACCGAGGAAAAAGGCTTCGTCAACGTAGATACCCCAAGCGCGTAGGGTTTTTATAACTCGCATTTCTGATGGGCTGTTTCTAGCGGTTACGATGGCTATTCTAATCGGTGAATATTCGACTCGAATCGGTAAGCGGTCTTGCAGCTTGGATAGTTTTCTTAGCAAGCTGGCGTATGGCCCTTCGGCCATAGGAATATCTTGATTTGCGTCTTCTTGTAGATGAAACGCTTCGATGCCTTGGGTTTTATAAACCAACTCGCTTTCGTCAGAAAACAATACAGCGTCACCATCGAAAGCGATGCGTACTTGCCCTTCTGGAATTTCAGGTGCGTTTTTGGGTGGGTCTTTTAAAATAGCGGCAGCACATTGTTTTGAGTCGATCACTCGCTGTGCGTCTTTTACATTTGTGGTTAGAAATAAATCGACATCAAATGCATCCAAATAATCGGCCACCGATTCACCTGCGGTAAAAGCCGAACGAGTAATATTCAGTCTGTCGTGGCGAATGGTATTTAACACTTGTAAGCCTGTGTCTGGGCTGTTGCGCGACATCACAACCACCTCCACTAGCGAAGATGGATCATCCGCCGCCTTGTAGCGGTTTAAATCCAGCAAAGCTTTAATTAGGTGATACCCAGTTCCCGGCTTCAATGGCTCGTTTTCGTGTTTGAGCATGTAATCCCGATACGTCGCAATGGCGGTATCAGGATCATGCGCATAGGTTTCACGGAAACTCTTATCCGACGCACTCATATCAAATAAGGCGGTAGCCGATATACCGATCACCAAGGTATTGCTTAAATCGAGTGGCATAAACGTCCTTGTTTTTTGGCTTAGAGTTTTCCGGCGAAGGCTTTTTGGCTTAAGACACTAAAAAGACTGGCCTCTAAATCTGGGCACTTTTTAAGATTATTAATAATGTCTTTTGATCGCATGACCAACTTTTCAAATTTTTCCAAACTTTCAGTGTCAGGCACCGAGATCATTAGTTCGTATATATCACTGTTACTTATATTAGCCTGACGAATACCTCTGTTGTTTTTAGTCATTTCACCTTTCAATTTTGGATGTGCCAGAAGAAATTTTAGATACTCCTTATTTATACGTTCTGATTTAATTGATATTCTTGCTACTCGTTGATTTAGATAATATTTTTCATAATGATCAGTTACCTCAGTAACGTTTGCATAATCGTCCTTTCCAACCGTTCCAGTTAGGCTCATTAACAGATCACCCGGATATAACTCGTACTGAACTAGCTTTTCAGGTTTTTTCGGCATTACAAAGGCGATTTCCTTAGTAGTAAAACCTACCTTATTCGCATTGCCAATTTTTACTACTGGGATACCTGAATCGGAAAATTCGCCACTTTTGAACGCAAAACCACCTTGCATATGAATCAAATCACGAAGACTAGAAACCTCCCATCCCTTCGGGTTCGTCACCGGATCACCAAACATATCCAGAAACACGGCGCGTAGGAAATCGTCGGCGAGCTGGATGGCTTGTTGGCGTTTGCGGCGGATGGCATCGGCTTCGTCGAGGATGGCGGCGATGCGTTGTTGTTCGGCTAAGGGTGGAAGGGGAATTTTGCTTTCTTTTATTATTTTATCGGACACCGCAGGATAGTTTGCACCCGAAGCCTTTCCTATCATATCGGCTACAAAGGTCGTATTCTGAACCCAATAATAGAGATATTGGCCATCTAACTTCTTAATATTAGGCCTTAAAATGCAATAACCAGTCGAGGCAGTAGCATCCTCATATTCTTCTGAGACTAATGCGACACCATTCAAATTTGGTCGAACAGTTGCAACTAGCACATCTCCCGACTTCACTAATTGCCTAGCCCTGCTTGGCGCTTCACTTGGCAAAACCTTAGAGATACTATTTCGATCCAGCTCCTTTTTATCTTTATCAACTGAACTCAAATCAATATAAAAAAATGGGATCTGACTTGCTGACTTTAATGGATTCCAAGACGAGACATTTTCAACGTAGTCACCAATACTCACCAACGGCCAACTCACAGCATTTTCTCCAGCTCAGCCAGATCGTTCAGTATGTCGTTTTCTAGCGCTTTCAGCTTTTTCAGTATGTCTTTCGGGTCTTCATATACTTCTTCTGCGTAAACGACTTCTTTATAATGATTAATCGACAGATCGT
This sequence comes from Thalassolituus sp., assembly GCA_029212275.1. Classification (GTDB taxonomy): domain Bacteria; phylum Pseudomonadota; class Gammaproteobacteria; order Pseudomonadales; family Oceanobacteraceae; genus Thalassolituus. The sequence continues at coordinate 11,224 of JARGOI010000002.1, read as the reverse complement.
ATTTATTGGCGCGGATATCGTCAGCACTGATGAGGAAGGCTTTTTTGTGTTTATCGCCAAAGGCTTTTTCAATGGTTTTTTTCGAGGCATTGGTTTCTACCAAAGTGCGGTATTGCTTCCACTTGGCAACTGCATCGGGCAGGTCGTTGCTGCCCTCACCTTTTAATGGCGTGCGTTTGTCATCAAGCGAAAAACCATCGGCCTGTAAATCGTAGAACCAGACGTTATCGGTGCGGCCACCTTTGGTAAAAAATATGATAGCGGTGCTAACGCCCGCATAGGGTTTGAACACACCGGACGGCAGGCTGAGGATACCTTCGAGCTGATTGTTATCTAAAAGTTCGGTGCGAAGTTGCTGGTGCGCTTTGCTGGAGCCAAACAGCACGCCGTCGGGCACGATCACAGCAGCACGACCACCAATTTTAAGCATGCGCAAAATTAGGGCAATAAACAGTAGTTCGGTTTTTTTGGTTTTGACCTTTTTTAAAATATCGGGCGATACGTCGTCTTCGTCTAGGCTGCCTTTGAACGGCGGGTTGGCCAATATCAGATCGAAGCCATCTGCGGCCTCGCCGGGGAAGCGTTCTTTAAATCGTTGACTCAACGTATCCTGATAATGAATATCGGGCTCGCTGACGCCATGCATCACCAAGTTCATGGCCGCGATGCGCAGCATGGTGGCGTCGAAGTCAAAGCCGTGAAACATGTCGGTGTCGATGTGGCTTCGGTGTTCGCCCAGCAAGTCGCCGGTGTAGAGCACTTGTTCCACTTCGGCACCTTTTTCATCAATCACTGTGGTACGCAAAGTGCCGTCTTCGGAGGAGTATTTCTCCATCATGAATTCGTAGGTGGTGCTTAAAAACCCGGCGGTACCGCAAGCTGGGTCGCAGATGCGGTCGGTGGCTTGCGGGTCCATCATGTCGATCATGGCGCGGATAATATGGCGCGGGGTACGGAACTGACCGTTAATGCCGGCGGTGGTCAGTTTGCTTAGCAGGTATTCGTAAAGATCGCCTTTGGTGTCGCTTTTGTCTAATGGCAGGTCGTTGACCATTTCTACCGCTTTTACCAGCAGGGAGGGCTTTTGCACCATCATCTGGGCGTCTTTCATAAATTCGGCGAACAGGCTGCCTTCTTGGCTGGCGGCACTACCCTTAAAATAGGGGAACAACCCATCGCGGATTGTGATCATCAGGTTATCGGCGCTTTCGATATGAATCAGCTGATTCCAGCGCAGGTGTTGCTGGTCGTCGTTAAAGCGGCGCTTGAAGGGTTTGCCGGTGCGCTGACTGCGTTTTTCGTCGCTGCTTTCGTTCATGTCGAGCAGGCGTGCGTACATCAAGAAGGTGATCTGTTCGATCACGGTCAGTGGGTTGGCGATGCCGCCAATCCAGAATTCTTCCCACAGTTTGTCGATTTTGCTTTTTAGTTGGCCGGTAATCATTGTGTGGTCGTATGCTCTTGAATGTGTGTGTATCGGTTGATGGTTCAGCGATTGGTATCAGCCGATGCTTTGCGCTGGCCGGATTGTATCGCAAACCCCGCCACAAACCCGGCAATAAGGCTGGCTTGTTCGTCTTTGAACAGGCCGTCGATGCCATCTTGGTGCAACTGGCTGAAAGGGGCTTCGTACAGGCGTTCTACGGTCATACTGCCACTGCGACAGATTTCGCTTTTCAGCAAGCTGATAAAACGCTGTTGCAGGCTGTTTAGGTGAATATGGTGCTGTTGAATAAATTCGCTGAATTGCGCTTCGATCGCATCACGGTCGAGGCCAATAATGGCGCGCAACAGCTGGTCTATGCCGACGGCGGAATCGGGGAAAAATTCGGTCAGCAGGTTTAAATCCACCCGGCTATTGTTGGTGTGCACCATGGCGTTCAGGTCTTTTAATTCCTGCTCGGTAATCGGCTCACCTGCCCGAATCTTTTTCAATGTCGGGTTGGTTGCAAACAGTGGAGTGAGGGTGGCTTCCACTTCGCGGCGGTAAATTTCGTAATCGACGTTGCGTATATTGGTTTTAACATCAGTGGTTTCGTACAGCGCCTTATCTTCTTTGATGTCGATGATCGGCGTGACGTCGGCCGGCAGCGGGTTTACGGTTTTATCGCGCAGGTGAATCACGCTGCGGATGTCTTGACGTGCCTGTTCAAGGGTTTCAATACTCCCCTCTTCCCAAAAGTCGTCTTGTTGCAGCTTAGCTACCGTGGCTGCTTTGTTACGCACCTGATTGAGGTGCATCGACATACTTCGTATTTTTTGCTGAATAGGCTGACGGCTGTCTTCAATCAGTTTGGGCTGTGGTTTGGTGCGGTTTAGAAGCTGAGCATACTGGGCATTGACGATGTCGAGGTCAAAGCGCAGGGCTTCGCCTTCGCTCTGAATATTGCGCCACTGCATCAGCGGTGCCATTTGTTCCAGCAGTGCGGTTTTGGTGGCTGGTGAAAACTGTATTAGCAGTTCGCGGTTGGCGAGTTGTTCTTTTAGTTTCCAGTTATCGCGAATGGCAATGGTGTTGTCGTTAAGGCTGTCGATATCTTGTTTGATGAGCCCAACCATGGCAGTGAATTCTTGCACAGCACCTTGTTTAAGCGCTCCTTCTGCGAATATCAGGCGCGCTTCGAACAATTTTTGTGCCAGTGATTTTGTCGGGCGTTGTTCTTCCTCGTCGTGGTCGAGGTTGAAGTAGTCGAAGTTGCCCCAGTGATCGAATATCAGGAATTTTTCTTTATCGCGCGTGCTGCCATCGGGATTAAGTCCAAATAGACCGATACACAAACGTGTGCCTCGCCCTACCATTTGCCAGAATTTAACCTTGGATTTCACCGGCTTGGCGAACACCAAATTTAATACTTCCGGTACGTCGATACCGGTATCGAGCATGTCTACCGAGATGGCGATGGTAACTTGGCTTGCGCTGCCGTCGTTGAGTTTGAAGTCGTCTATCAAATCTTCGGCACGGTCGAATTTGCTATGAATCACACGGCAGAAATTACCGGCGGAATCTTTGGCGTAGTCTGGGTACATTTCATTAAACAGCTCGTACAGCAACTCGGCGTGTTTAATGTTACGAGCAAAAATCATGGATTTACCCAAGGTCTGACCATCGGCCAGACGCAGGCCGTTTTCCATCAGGTTACGCAGAATCGCGCGTTTGGTGTCTTTGTTGTAAATCGCTTTGTCGATGAGCTTGCTGTCAAAGTCGAGGGTATTGGGGTCGATCCCTTGATCTTCCAGTTGGGCGATCTGCTCATCTGATAGGTTGCTACCTTTGATACCTTCGCGCAGAAACTGAGTAGTGTGCGCCACGACTTTAAACGGCACTAAATTGCGGTCTTCGATGGCTTTTTCCAGCGGGTAGTTGGCCGTAGGTTGCTTGTAGTCGCAACCGAATAACTGGCTGGTTGAGCGACTGATCATTTCCACCGGTGTAGCAGTCAGGCCCAACTGCACAGCGTCGAAATATTTAAATAAATCGCCATACACGTTGTAGATGGAACGATGAGATTCGTCGGCAATGATCAGGTCGAAATAACCAACGTCGAAGTTCTCCATGATGTTCATCATGCCAGGGTAGGTAGAGATATAAATCCGCGCTTTGGTCATGTCCGATTTTTTAGTTTTGCCCACGACGTAAACCGGCTCAGACAAATAATCGCCGTAAGCCTTACCCGCTTGCTTACGCAGTTCGGTACGGTCACACAAAAACAGAACGCGCTTGGCCCAACCGGCTTCGATCATACGTTTGCTCAGGGCAATAGACACACGGGTTTTTCCGGTGCCGGTGGCCTGAACTACTAGCGCTTTACGGTGATGGGCGGTGTAGCGTTCACATATGCGAGTGATGGCTTCGATCTGGTAGTCACGCCCGGCGATATCCACATCAATGACTGTGCCTAGCAGGTCTCGATGACCGCTGCGCTGAAGAATCATGTATTCCAGACTTGCTTTGGCGTAGTAGCCATAAAGCTTGCGCGGCGCTTCGCCACGAGCATCGTTCCAGAGTGTTATGTCGCGGCCATTGGTGTAAAAAATTACCGGACGTTGACCGTATTCTTTCTCCAGCGCGTCGGCGTAGAGTTTGGCTTGTTGCTGACCTTTCTGACTGCTTTCTCTGGCGCGTTTAGCCTCGATCACTGCCAGTGGTTTACCATCGTCGCCCCATAATACGTAGTCGCAATAGCCAATGCCGGTGGCGGTCGGCTGGCCACTGACCTTCAATTCACGACTGACCTGTTCGGTATTACCGTTGTTTAATAGATCGATGTCCCATCCAGCTGAGTAAAGGTCTTTGTCGATCATGCGACGGCGGGTTTCTTCCTCGTTGTAGTCGAGGACGTTACCAGCAGCTTGGTTACCCTGTTGGAACTGAGCCAGTGCCTTCGAGTTCTGCTGCTCGGCCAGTGCCTTATCTTTGGCTTTTAATTCCTGCTGCAAACGAACGTTTTCCGCCTGAGCTTTAAGTTCGGCCTGCTTTGTTGCTTCTAGTTCTTCTAGCGCCTGCTCTAGCCGGGCCTGATGTTTAGCCAACTCGGCATTGGAAGGTTGTTTGATTTGCTCGGGGGCTTTAAAAGGGCGCAGATCAGCATCCGTACCTTCTCCGGTGGTGATCAGAAGCCAGCTGCTCAGAATATGGGCTTCTTTCAGCAGCCACAACGGATCAGTTTTACTGAATTTGCCTTCATGGGCGGCACGATTACCGACTTTGCGGATAGCATGCAATTTGTCGACGATGCCCCGGTCGACCACGCTGGTGAAGCTGTGGTTGTTGAGGCGGTCGATAAAGCTTTCGTTCGAGTATGACGGAATTTGATAGCGGTCGAACACCACCCCTACCAGCTTTTCGGCAAAGCAACGTAGTTTGATTAACGCACTTTGTGGATCGCTGTGTGCGTAGGCTTCGGCATGGGCGGCAAGGTTCGCAAGGTCTTCCCAATGAGGGCGAAGATTTTCGAAGTTAGTAGATTCCAGTAATACCTGAGTCATCTTTACGGATACATCCTTGATTATTCGACCATTAGAATTTTATCAGTGGCTTCAACCAGACATTTAAAAAAGTTGACGCATTTTCTCATATCCTCACGGCTGACTAAATGACCGGCCTGTTTATCCATAACAGAGCGATGAACAGCATCGCCACGTTTTTTGATCCATTCGTTCAATCGGGTGGCTGCCGTTTTGGTGTCCAATCCAGACCAGCTCCAGCCTTCAGTTACATCGACAAACAAAAAACGTTCAAACAGTCGCTTAGTTTTAGCACTGTTGGGGTTATGAAAGTATTTAAGCTCTTCTTCCAATGTGCTTTTTACAAACTTTGCCACTTGTGAACCTTCCAACGACTTCATCTGCTTATGAAGCTCTTCTGAGATCCGGTCTTCAACGTAGGTTTCCCAAGCTGTCAGCGACATAATCAGCGCAGCGCGTTTTAGCTCCTCAGGGTCACGATTGTTGGTGCGATCCTGATTAAGTTTGTCATAAGCATCGAGGATGCGCTCAGCATCTTGAATGGCAATGTCGAAGTTGTCTTTAGCTTGAGACATAACAATATCCGTATATAAATTAATAACTGCGGTGATTCTGCTGTATGTCGATCCAGCGGGAGAAACGATGAAGCGGGTCGCAGATTCGGCTCATCGTAGTATCAGAACCACCGATTAACGTGCCATGAACAGAGAGCGAACGATCTTTCTTTGCTTTATTGATTTGCCTTACCAACCCTGATGAAACCGAGAATTCACCGTCACTCACAATCATGATATCGGCTTTTTCCCATTGCTCTTTTTTGGACTTTTCCAAAGCTAAACGCAAAGGTCCTTCTGCATCCGTACCACCACCAAATGACATAGACAAAAACAGAACCATACGCTCAAGGCCCTCTTTGGTTGGTGTTAACTCCAGTTCTTCGACTTCATTATGACTGCCAAATAAATACACGAAACAGGCACGTTTTTCTTTTTTGGCGACAGACAGACACTCTAACACCAAAGCCTTGGCAATATTCTCGGGGGTTCCACTCATCGAACCGGAGGTATCCAAGCAGACGATCATGGGGCCTTTATTGCTGTTGGTCTTAGTACCCGCTTTTTGTTCTGACACATCCTCCTCTTGTTCACTCTCCTGTTGCAGAAGCTCGGTGCCTTCTACCGCATAACTTAGCAATGCGTGTTCAGCCCGTCGGGCGTGCCAGAGTTTTTTCAACACCGGATGTCCGAGAAATGCAGCCTCCTGAGGTAACATGCGACTGACAGAATCTGACCGGGTGATACCTTTGGTTTCCATTGGCACCAAGGGCGTAGCTACCTCGATCTCCCGGCGGGCCAGAACACTCATGCGGGAAATAATTTCTTCGATTATCGGCTCACCATCGCAGTCTTTCATTCGGCCTAGCGTTTCGATGACTTCACGTAACTCCGGTAGCTGCTCTACCAGCTTGTGCAGCCTGATCAGATTCATCCAACCGTGGCTTTGCAAAATTCCGCGAGACAGATCCCAGCCAAGTCCGGAAATTAAACCTAAGTCATTAAAAACACTTTCCAACTGCTGCCAAACGGTCAAGCGCTCGTCCCACTCATCCGAGAAAAAGCCAGCGGAATAGGACAGAGATTCAAGCCAAGCTGCTAACTCACATTCCGCTTGTAGGGCCGAGAGTTGTTCATCGGTAAGTACTGCTGTTTTTTGTTTCTGTTTTTTATTCTTGCGTGCATCCAGCTCTTGTTGAAGTGCCAGTAACTGCTGCTGTTTTTGCTCTTCGAATTGTTGTAACGCCAATAGACGCTTTGTTCCCTGCTTACGCTCCAGCGCAGCAATTAAATCCAGAATAAAGGCATCTGTGACTTCTTCGTTATCCTTGCAGTAACGAGCAATGCCAGACTGATGAATGCGTTCCAGCACTCTTTGCTGAACTGCTTCTGGCAACCACGGGGATGGCGATACCAACTCGGTACCCGTCAGTAAAGAATGTCGTAGCTGCGCAAAGGACTGGCAACGAACTTCAAGCTCGCCACCGTTATGCGTGACCACAGCGGGAAGTATGGACTCTGGCACAAGAGCGAGAAAACTAAACTGGTTGTTCAGTTGATTAAGCAGCCCTGCTGGTGCTTTGGAGTCATGCGCATGCTTGAATGGTGCTAAGTCAGTCAACGAGTTCGCCCTCAACTGCGCCACCTTCGACGTCGTTGTCTTCACTCAAAGCGCTCTCCAACACATCACTTTCGCGAGGTAAGTTTTTAAAGCCAACGACCAACTTCTCGGCACGTTTTAAAAGGCTTGCGGTGTGGTCTTTGGCTTTGCTGATATTGGCAGTAATTTCAGGCTTCAACGCTGAGTCAACCCAGAGGTGCACGGAGAAAACTTGGTCGACGATATCCAACTGATTATCGAGGCGCTCGATGTGATCTGAGATTTGATCTTTGATCGAGGTTGCTTGACTCACCCTACTCTGGATATGGGACACCGAGTAAAGATGGGGCTCTGTCATATATTGATTTGGACCATCAATCATTACAGGCTCATTTTTTCCGCCGCGACCTGCCTCAGCAGTGACCTCTTCTTCGCTCCAACTATCTATATATAACTTATCTCCGTCCTCATTTACTTTCTGGTACTTGCCTGTCGAGCTGATCGTTGGTTTACCTTTTGGCGACTGATATAGCGGTTTCCCATTATTCATCTTCTGGCGCAGAGCGTTACTATCTTCTTTAAGCTTACTTTCCCAAGCCACCAGCAACCTAGCCACGTTATCAGCAGAAAAATCTCCACTTACCGCAATGGCCTCATTGTATACCTGCTGCAAACCTTCCAGCTGCTCTGGTTTCTGCCACAAGCAATGAGGAAGTATCCATGCGTCGTAGTTGGACACCTGATTAAAACCAGAGGTAAATGCAGAGACTTTCATCAGCTTGACCAACTTGCGCCAGCGACGATCGGATACATAGATGTTTTCTTGTTGCAAGTAACGACGAAATTCGTTGCACAGTTCAATCACATCTTGAGTTAGTTCAACTTTATCAGCTAACTGTTGTACTTCGGTAAGGTCTTCAATTTTCAGCCGGGTGGCCAAGTCCGGATCACAGGTTTCGTTACCCAGAGTCAACAAGCTTTCAAAGCTGTCATCAGAAACAGGATGGACGAAGCTGCGCAGCATAAAGCGGTCATACAATGCATCTAACTCTTCTCCTTCCGGCAGTTCGTTGCTGGCGGCGACAACAGAAATCAAAGGGACAGAGTAGCGGCGATTGCCGTTATCAAACTGGCGCTCGTTTAGCAGGGTTAGCAAGCTGTTCAGAATGGCGCTATTGGCTTTGAAAATTTCGTCAATAAAAGCCACGGATGCTTCAGGCAGATAGCCACTCGTCAGACGTTTGTATTTATCTTCTTCTAAAGCCTGAATCGAAAGTGGACCAAAAACTTCTTCAGGAACTGAAAACCGTGTTAGCAAGCGCTCGAAGTAATTCGCTTCGACAAATACGCTTTTTAATCGCTTGGCCAACTCACTTTTAGCGGTTCCCGGCGGCCCCAACAGCAATACATGCTCACCAGACAATGCCGCCAGTAAAATCAACTTTACCTGCTCCGTCCGTTCAAGCAAACCACTATTCATTTCACTGATTAACTGTGTAATTTTTTTCTTACGGTCAGTTAGAGGTACAACGAGATTATTTTCCAATGTTCATTCCTTTGTTAATTATTCTGAGCATGGCCTTTATGAGACCAGCTTGGTAAGTAGCTCCTGCTGTTGAGCAGAAATTCAAGACTTACAAGTTTCATAAAAATTATTGCGTCTATAGGTTTAACTTAGCGAAGGTCATGCCAGTTTTTGAAAAGCAACCATATCTATCTAAGAGATATCCAACTTTTCCATCCAGTTACTCAGCGTTTGGTAATTATTCAGCCCCAGCAACTGAGCAGCTCGAGTCTTTTTACCTTGTGCAGCATCTAGCGCAAGGGGGATGTAATGCCGTGCGACATTATCAACAATTTCTTTCAAATCAATACCTTGTGAAATATCCTGAGTCATAATCCCAGAAGATCGCTCTGGCATAAGGAACAAGGACTGACGCATGTCTTCCGCTTGGATCATGTCAGTATGACACCAGAGCGCAGCACGCAGTAAGCTTGACTGAAGCTCTCGTACATTACCGCGCCACGGATGCCTCAGGATAATATTCATTGCCTCTGGAGAAATTTTTTTATCTTTGAGGCCTGAATCTTTCTCACCTATTGCCTTAAGCACACGCTTCGCCAGCAAGGTTAGATCGCCCTCCCGCTCACGCAGCGGAGGCAAATGCAAAACGCCAACGGCTATGCGGTAAAACAAATCTTCCCGGAAGGTGCCATCAGATACCTTTTTCATCAGATTACGGTGTGTTGCGGTAATCAAGCGAACGTTGACGCACTGTTCCTTACTGGCACCGAGCGGCGTAAATGACCCTTCCTGCAATACCCGCAGCAGACGCACCTGAACACTGGGGTCTAGCTCGCCAAATTCATCCAGAAACAGCGTGCCACCATCAGCTTGCGAGAACACTCCAGGCTTATCAGAAACGGCGCCCGTAAAAGCGCCTTTTTTATGGCCGAACAGCATCGAGTCGACCAAGTCTGGCGGTATAGCACCACAGTTAACCGGTACAAATGGCTTATCTGCCCTTTGACTCGCGTTGTGAATAGCGCGAGCAAAGAGCTCTTTACCTGTACCGGTTTCACCGTAAATCAGCACCGGAACCTCTCGCTCTGCCAGAACCTGCGCCTGAGCTTTTAAGGTTTGCATACGGTTGTTACGGGTGATTATGTTATCGAAGGCTGCATTAACTGGCGCACTGGCATTCGCCAGCTGGTTAATACGGTCGCTGCCAATACTTTTAGCTGCAGGTAGGTATTCCATAGACAGCTCAAAAGGAATATCAACAAGCTGCACGCCCTGCTCCAAAGATGACTGATAAAACTGACAGGGATAACGGGTTTTGCCAAGCAGAATCCAGACCGCCTGCATCGCCGGAGTGCCCGGACTAAGTAAGATCGAAACCTCAGCTTGCGCAGACTTCTGCATAGCCAGCTGCTGATCGGCGGCTTCATAGATGTCGGCAAAATGGATTGGTGATGTGAGTTCGGCCTTTGTGGCCTGAACTCTGACAGTGGAATGCTTCCCTAACCATGCCAGGTAATTGCTAACCTGTGCTTCAGGATAGTTATACAGAAAGATAGCGCGATCAAAAGGTACGGCTTTCAATGTGGAGAGTATCGGACCGTCCTGAGCAGAGTCTACCGCTGAGAGGTCCTTACCTCCTATCCAACAGATCAGAGTCCTTTTCGTCATGTATCTAATCCAACTGCAATTGAGAGAGCCAGTCTAACAGCTTCTTGATAGAAAACATTCTTGTGACTCGTCAGAGAGTACGCTCATTTCAGTACCTCTCTAATAAGTCACCAACTTCACATTCAAACAACTCACACAGCTTATCGATAGCATCCATATCTATCCTTTGCGCGGTTTCTTTATAAAGCAGAGTCACTGTATTGCGATTCAAACCTGTTTCTCTAGCGACATCGACAATTTTTAATTTTCGTTCGCCCATCAACCTTGCTAAATGACATCGAATCACAAAAAAACCTCCAAAATACAAAAATAACATCCAGAATGACAAAAAAGTATTGCAAATGATTTTTTGTCGCTTAAAATGTTATCCAGAATGACATTTCGCCAACTTGAATAGCGTTAGTTCATTTAGAATATCAATTATCGAGGATAAATACGATGTCACAAACCTACCTAACAACCGAAGAACTTTCTGATCGCATCAAGTACGACGCTCGCACTATTCGCAACCAACTCAAAGATTCCGTTCTACTTGAGGGAGTGCATTACTTTCGTCCTTTCGGTGGCCGCAAGATTCTTTATGTATGGGAAAAAATTGAAGCCGATATGTTTAAAGCTCCAGCAATTGACACATTGATGATGGGTATCCACTAAGGAGAATTTAAATGGCTAAAATCAATTCGCGTGGAGATAAACTATTTTTCGATTTCCGTTATAAAGGACAGCGGTGTCGTGAATATACAAAATTAGAAAACAACCAATCTAATAAACGTCGCATGCAGAAAATAATGGAACGTATCGAGGCAGAAATAACCCTCGGTACATTCGTATATCGCGATTACTTTCCTAAAAGTGCAAAGGCGGATTTCTTTGACGAACTGGACAAAAAAGTACTGGCGGCCAAGCTATCGC
>JARGOI010000226.1 GCA_029212275.1 Thalassolituus sp. | reverse complement strand
AATTGCGCGGATATCAAGCTGACGATAAACGCCAACACGGCGATGATTGCCAGTACAATCAACAAACTTTCAGAAGCCAAAATTGTATCCATACTCAGAGCAGAACCATCGCTCATCATAAGATCGCTAGCTAAATTTATCAGAATGACGGCGATGACGACCGGCGACAGAAGCGCGCAAACCAACGCAACTGCTAATTTACGTATCATTAACTTACCCATTTTACCTTACCCATGTTGTAATCTATTAAAGACGTGTGATTAAAAAAATCTCTTGAAATCTGGTTATAAACCATTGACAAGCTGGCTATGAAAGCCCAATTAGTTAAAAAAATCAATACGATAGCTCACTAGGAAGCAAGACAATGACAAATTCGGATGAAAACAACACAATTCAGTCACTCAATGGCAAATATCCAACCAAGATTGAGGACAGATTAGAGGCCCTAGAAATCCGCATTGCCTATCTTGATGACACCGTAGAACTACTTAGCAACGAGTTAGGCACGATGACCAAAGAATTTATTATGGCCAAAGAGGCATTACAAATGATGTATCAAAAGCTGGAACAATCCCAAGGTGAATCTGGTATCGAGCTGGCGAGCCACGAGCCACCACCACCCCATTACTGATACCTTGGGAGAGATTATCTCAAGGTCCATTGGCCATCATCATATAAGCCATTTTTAATAAGCTATTTACAGTTAAGGCTAGCAAGCTGCGAATAGGACCCGAAGCTTCATCGCCAGCATTCTCCTTGAAATTTGCTTTTCACCACTCAATTGGCACTTCTTAACTCGTTTAAACAGAGTGCGCTTCGGAGTACACTACCCGCTATTATTAGCAGCACAATTTATCGTGTTCGATCAAACAATTTTCTAGTTAATTATTTTGGTTACTTTTTTGGTGAAGTACATGAGTGTTTTGAGAAAATTTAGACAAATTATTTTCCGTTTACAGCAAAAGCTTTTATACAGCATTGTTAAAACAAAAATCATCGGTGCCGACATTCGTCGGCATCCTGAGGAATCTTGCCAACCTACCTTGTACGCAATGAACTACCCATCGCTTGCTGAACGTTTGGTAATTGATCGCGAGTTAAAAGGACAAGGATGGCATACGCCATCTGAACAATTACAGAATAAATTAATGCCAGGAAAGTCTTTTTTTAATATCTATAAGCGCTCGGCTAACCCGTTCCGCAGTCGTGCAATTCCTGTTGTGGACAAATACTTAATTAAGCAAGCAGCATGGATGATGGAAGATCCCAATCGTGATATCACGGTATTGCCTGTTAAAGTGATGTGGGGACGGGCACCGGAAAAAGAGCAGTCGTTTGTTCGCATTTGGTTACAACGTGGCGGCACCATAGGAAACCGTTTAAAGACAATTTTCGCCGTCATTTTCAATGGCCGTAATACCTTTGTGCATTTCAGTGAGCCATTGTCATTAAGAGAGTTAGCGGGTAATTCCGAGTCAGCAGAAATGGTCGCACGCAAATTAGCTCGGGTGTTGCGAGTTCATAACCGACAAGTGACCAACTCTGTACTAGGACCCGATCTATCTCACCGTCGTACCCTAGTGCATCAGTTACCTAACAAGCCACTGGTACGTAAAGTAATTGAAGCTGAGGCCGGTGATGATGCTGTTGCGAGACAAAAACTAAAAGATAAGGCACGTAAGTATGCGGATGAAATGGCATCCAACATTTCCTATACCAACATACGATTTTTGGATGTTTTGCTGACTTGGGTATGGAATAAAATTTACGACGGCATTTCACTGCATAACGTTGACCCCCTTAAAGAAGTCAGTAAAAACAACACCATCATTTACGTACCTTGTCATCGTAGCCATATTGATTACCTATTGTTGTCTTACATTCTTTATCATCAAGGCTTACAGATGCCGCAAATCGCTGCGGGCATTAATTTGAACATGCCTATTGTTGGTTCTATTTTACGCCGTGGCGGTGCATTTTTTATGCGTCGTACCTTCCGTGATAATCCTTTATATGCGGCTGTTTTTGATGAATATCTGCACTCGATGTTTACTCATGGATATTCGACAGAATATTTTGTTGAAGGTGGTCGCAGCCGGACAGGCAGAACACTGACACCTAAGGCAGGTATGCTGGCAATGACAGTACGTTCTTACTTGAGAGATTCACGTAAGCCAATTATTTTTATGCCGGTGTACACCGGATATGAGAAAGTCTTCGAAGAGAGCAGCTATCTTGGTGAGTTGCGCGGCCAATCGAAAAAGAAGGAAAGTATATTTGGCGTACTCGGTTCATTAAAAGCCTTTAAAAAATCGTTTGGTAAAGTGAATGTGACCTTTGGTGACCCCATTTACTTAAGCGAATTTTTAGAAGGCGTGAAACCTGGCTGGCGCGACGAAAGCTATGAAGCCAGTGGCTATCGCCCAGACTGGGCACCAACTGTTGTGAATCAACTGGCAGTGCGCATAGGTATCGAAATTAACCGTGCCGCGTCGGTGAATCCAGTTAATTTAATTGCCTTAACTATACTGACTGCACCAAGACACTCAATGGATGAGCAGCAACTGAGTCAACAAATGGAAGCCTATCGAGATCTTCTGGGTATGGCTCCTTACAGCCACATCACGCAACTTCCTGAAGGTAACGGCGAAACTTGGATTGAATATGCCGAGCGTTTGAAAATTGTATCTCGCTCGCCGCATACGATGGGAGACATTATCCAAACGGACGAGCGCCAAGCTGTAACACTGACTTATTATCGTAATAATGTATTACATATTTTGGCACTGCCCAGCTTAATTGCCTGCTTGATGATGAACAACCGTCGTTGCACCGCCGAAGATCTGTTCAATAATGTCAAAATTTTATATCCATTTATGCAATCCGAACTGTTCTTACATTGGGATGACAGTGATCTACAAGAAGCGATTACTCATTGGATTGACGTGTTTTGCCAGCGTGGATATTTTGAGAAAAATGAGGAATTTCTGCATTGTCTTTCGTCTGATAACGACCTCTACCCACACTTGCATGGTCTTTCTGATCACGCCATGCAAACTTTGCAACGTTACTACTTAACCATTGCTCGTATGCAGCAACAAGGTAGCGGCCAGCTCACTGCGCAACAGTTAGAAGAGCAATCGACCCAATTAGCACAGCGCATCAGCTTACTCTATGGGATTAACTCCCCTGAGTTTTTTGATAAAAACTTATTTAAAACATTGATTCAAAAAATGATTAAAGAAGACTTAATCAGCAATAATGAAGAAGGTGTACTGTCTTTTGATGCTCGCCTTAAACCACTGGTGGATTTACTCGAACAAACATTGGATGCAAGTTTAAGACAAACCATCATTCATAGTTTGTAACCGCTCTAAATAAAGAGGGTTAATCGTTTTTTGCATGCACAGGCGCTACTTTCGCCAGTGCGTAAACGTCGAAACGATTAGCCTTACCGACCAAACTGTAAGACGGTGTTTTTCCAGCTAAGGGTTCTGCTTTACGCGCTCGCTTCACAACCACACGACAGCGCGCGCAAGCCAAGGCCTGCGCCAACAAGTGATCGGCATCGTTATCTTGCCCCACCACAGAGCGAAACGCTTGCATGTCTTTTTTGACCGCCGCGGTTTGTTTTTCGTCGTGGGCAAACATTGGATCGAGATACACAACGTCCGCCAACCAACCCTCGCTTGGGGGCACTAACAATTCGTGACTAGAACCAAATGTCATCGATATCCGTGACACAATCTCGACCACATCGGGAGCGCCTTGCTGCAACGCCCTGTTCAATCCATCTTCTAATAGCGCAGCAACTTCTGGTTTGCGTTCAAACGCCTTCACCTGACAACCCAAGGTCGCCAATACAAAGGCATCGCGCCCTAACCCGGCTGTCGCATCGACCACCGATGGTTGATATTGCGCGCTAATACCAACGGCCTTGGCAATATCTTGCCCTTTACCTCCACCAAATTGACGACGATGAGCCGTTGCACCACCGCAAAAATCAACCTGTACTGCTGCGCGGGCATCATTAGCAGGCCGCAAAAAAAGTCCTTCTTGCTTCAGTTCTAAAAGGTAATCTTTTTCTTGCCCCTGCTCACTGAGGAAAGGTTGAGGCTCAGCATTAGTGGCACAAACCTCTAAATCAAAACCATAACGCTCAGCTAATATCAGTGCCTGAGCGTGTAAAGCAGGAGAATCACAGATCAATCGCAAAGTCGGGTCTCAAACAAAAAAGATCAACAAAAATGCACCCAACAAAAGTCGGTAAATCACAAATGGCATCATGCCAATACGATTAATAAAGGCGAGAAAATAATAAATACAAATCCAAGCACTGGTTGCAGAAATGGCAATGCCTAAAATCAACGCCTGCCAATCTACCTCGTAGGTAGCCTGTGCTAATTCCAACGTTTTTAAACCGCCCGCCGCCACAATAAGAGGAATAGAGAGTAAGAAAGAAAAACGTGCGCCATCCACACGATGTAATCCCAGAAATAACGCAGCAGTCATAGTGATGCCCGATCGAGATGTGCCAGGAATTAAGGCGAACATTTGCGCAATACCAATAACAATCGCAATAAAGAAAGTCATTTCTGCCAACGATAAACGTTCATTACGAAAGCGATCGGCAACGCCAAGTAAGATCCCAAAACCGATGGTAGTAGCTGCAATCACTGCCGTAGAACGTAAATTTTCTTCGATCCAACTATCAAACACTAACCCCGCTAAACCAGCGGGAATAGTGGCCAGAATTATCATCCAACCAAGACGACCTTGTGAGTTGGGATGACGAGTTAAACCAGTAGTTAACCAACCCTGCGCTATCTCGAACACATCTTTTCTGAAGTACACCAATACAGCAGCCAAAGTACCAACATGCACCGCAACATCAAACGCCAACCCTTGATCATCCCAAC
>JARGOI010000225.1 GCA_029212275.1 Thalassolituus sp. | reverse complement strand
CACCGACGCTCAGTGTCGTACAGGCATAAAAAAAGCCCACATATTGCTATGCAGGCTTCTTAAATAATGGTGCCCGGAGGCGGAATCGAACCACCGACACGCGGATTTTCAATCCGCTGCTCTACCAACTGAGCTATCCGGGCTCTCTAGACAAACATCGTTGTCCGTTGAGTGGCGCGTATTAAACCCTTTCAGTGGCAGGCTGTCAACAGAAGTTGTGGTTATTTTTCTTTGTTTTCAGTCGGTTACTAAATAACCAATGGTTTTTTAATACCTACCTTGCTTACTCGGGCACATAGCCTTCAGCTTTATCAAACTGATCGCCGCTAAGGAACAGTTCGCGTTGCTCGGTTAAGTATTTACGCGCATCTTTATCCATCATATTGAGGTGTTTTTCATTGATGAGGCGCGTTTGATGCACGGTCCATTCTTCCCATGCTTTTGCAGACACGGTATTAAAAATGTCTTCCCCTGCGGGCCCTGGAAACGGTGGCATCGCTAGTCCTTCTAAAGGTTCTCCGTATTTACGGCAATTCACTGTGCGTGTCATGGTGCATCCTTTTGGAGTGTATTGAGAAGCGTTTTAACCGGAGCTGCTAACCCCAACGCGCTTGGCTGCATAGGATTGTACCAGTGATCGGCGGCTTCTCTAACCGCTGCGGGTAAGGAGGCCAAATGGATCGCCACTGGAGTGATGTATAGATGATAATGAGAAAACGTATGACGGAAGGTGGCTAACGTCTCGATGTGTTCTGATTTTCCATTCAGCACCTGTTCTACCCATGTTAGGGCGTCGTCGACAGAGGCAACTTCGGGGAAGCTCCATAATCCACCCCAAATTCCTTGCTGAGGACGTTGTTGCAACAACCATTCACCCTTTGGGTTTTTAACCATTACCAGCACGGTTTCTTTGCTGGGTTTTTCTTTTTTCGGTTTGGAGTTTGGGAATTGCGTTGGCTTGCCCGTTTTGTGGCCCTGACACTGGGGCAGCAGAGGGCAGATACCACACGCTGGTTTTGAGCGGGTGCACAATGTCGCCCCCAAATCCATCATCGCTTGGGTGTATTCTCGATGGTGATGATTGGGAGTTAATGTGGTGGCAATCTCCCAAAGATTCTTTTCCACGGTGGAGGTGCCTGGCCAGCCTTCAATGGCATAAAATCTTGTTAACACGCGTTTAACATTGCCATCTAGTATAGGCGCTTCAATGTTCATGCTAATCGAGGCAATGGCCCCAGCTGTCGAGCGGCCAATGCCCGGCAATTGTATTAGCGCGTCTACAGATTTCGGGAAATCTCCCGCATGCTCAGTGCAAATAACCTGCGCGCATTTATGTAAGTTTCGTCCTCGTGCGTAGTAGCCTAATCCCGTCCAGTGATGTAACACCTCGTCTTGAGTGGCTGCCGCCAAATCTGCAATGGTAGGAAAGCGTTGCATAAAGCGTTCAAAATAAGGAATGACGGTTGTGACTTGTGTTTGCTGCAGCATGATTTCTGACACCCATACGCGATATGGTGAGATATGCTGCTGCCAAGGCAAGTGCTTGCGACCATGTTGGTCGTACCAAGTGAGTACGGTTTGATTAAAAGCGGCGGGATCGATTAAGGCCGGCTTTGTTTTAGAAGAATTGGGCATAGTGTCTCAAACAGCGATGATCATTGACTATTTATGGAAGATGGATTGACCCAATTTGTGATGCGTCGTTAAAAACTGGTGTAATTGCCCCAAAGATAAAGGACGACTAAAGAAATACCCTTGGCCTTCGTCACAATTATTTTGTCGTAAAAACTTCAATTGTTCTTCGGTTTCGACACCTTCGGCAACGACATTCAAACTGAGTTTATGGGCCATGGCAATAACGGCGGCGGTAATCGCCATGTCATTTTTATCATGCGGAATGTCCATCACAAATGAGCGGTCCACTTTTAATACGTCAATTGGGAAGCGCTTAATGTAGGACAGTGAAGAATATCCCGTACCAAAATCATCGATGGCAATAGACACCCCAGTGAGTTTGATATCTTGCATGATTTCGATGGCCGATTCGACATCTTCCATTAGCGTGCTTTCGGTAATCTCGAGCTCTAAACAATGCGGAGGAATTTTCGTGATTTCTAAAACATCGCGAATCCGTTGTGCCAAATAAGGATCGGCAAACTGTTTAGCGGATAAGTTAACGGCAACTTTTGCTTCGCTGGATAATATGTTTTGACGAATTAGCGCGCTGATTTGATGACAAGCTTGTTTTAATACCCAGTTACCAATGTCGATAATTTGGCCAGTTTCCTCGGCCACGGGAATGAAATAATCAGGGCTTAATAAGCCGCGCTCGGGATGACGCCAACGTATTAAGGTTTCTACTCCCGTTGTTTTATAGTCAAACAAACTGATTTTCGGTTGAAACAACAGGGTAAATTGATCTTTCTCGATAGCTTCTTTCAGTTCTTTCTCGAGCGCCAGATGTCGCAATATGGTGTGATTCATTTCTTCAGAGAAAAACTGAAAATTATTGCGGCCCATTTCTTTCGCATGATACATGGCTAAATCGGCGTTTTTCATCAAAGTATTTGCATTTGTGGAGTCGTCCGGTGTGATGGTGATACCAATACTCACAGAAGTGACGATGTCCTGACCTTTAATTCTGATCGGGCGTGCTAGAGCCTTTAGTATTTTATTTGCCGTCACTTTTACATCGTTAAACTCTTCGATATCGGTCAGCAATATTGTAAATTCATCGCCCCCGATCCTCGAAACGGTATCGCTTTTACGTACAGTGTTATTGAGGCGATTGGCCACTTCTTTTAATAAAATGTCGCCAGCATCATGGCCCAAGGTGTCATTAATGCGTTTAAATTGATCCATGTCTAAAAACATCAACGCCATTGAAGCACCTGATCTTGCAATGCTTTTGACAGACTTTTCTAAACGATTTTTGAACAAGCGTCGATTCGCTAGACCCGTGAGTGGATCGTAAAACGCCAAGTTTTCCATTTGGATGTGAGCATCTTTCAATTCAGAAATATCAGAGATTGCACCTAAATATCCGATAAGGTTTCCCTCTGTATCAAGCAGAGGACTGGCCATTAATTGAATCCAAATTTGTCCCAGCTCACTTTTTTGAAAACGCAGTTCTATGGCGATACTCTCTTGATCATAAATCATCGAATTCCAAGCTTCTTGCATGCTCACAACATCACTTGGATGAATTAATTCAAACCAGTCTTGGATTTCAGGGTATTCATTAGTGAGATTATGGATGTCTCGCCAGCGTTGGTTGACGTATTGCAACTTTAAATTAGGATCTACTTGAAAAATCCCAACGGGTGACAGCGCTGTTAGTTTACGAAACAGTTCCTCCGAGGCCTTAAGAGAGCGATTGTCTTCTTGCAATGTGGTCATTAGCGAATTAAATAAATCCACCAGTGCGCCAATTTCATCGTTACCAATTTTACGAGCTTTGAGTGAATAGTTTTTGTTATTTACTATATTCGCTAAGGTATTACTTAATTCCGTTATTGGTCTCGATACAATGTTTCGTAATCTGCTGGCCAGTAAAAACGCAACAAATAAGCTCGCAAAGAAAATACCTAAAGAGATAATTGAAAATTGATAAAAGCGCATCAACCATTCATTTTGATTGGCTTCTAAATATACCCAACCCAAATTGATGTTATTCATTTTAATGGGAGAGATTGAAGTGTAGTGTGGCGACGTATTTTTAAAGCTAAACGGAGGGGGGCTAGGACATTTAGTCACTCTTGAATTAGACGAGTAATAGCTTGCGAGTAAGGTATTCTCGCTGTCGTATATGCATCCTTTAAAGATGGTGTTATCTACTTCTAAATCTTTTAATTGCTGCTTTGCAGTTAAAGAATCGTTCATCATCAATGACTTCGATACTTGCTTCGCAATGACTCGAGAGAATACTTCTAATTTGGATGACGTCTCTTGGCGTGAAACGTAATATTCTAAAGAGATATAGGCAAGATTTGATAGTAGGAGTGTTAATCCAGTCGTGATTAACGAGATTATTATAAGCTTGTGACGAATCGATTTGTTTTTAAACAGAGCCATAAGGTAAAGCCCGAAAATTCGTCAAAAATGAGAAAGTAACAGATGTTACTGAAATTGTCATGTTGGGTACCGTTTAACGATTTTAGAGAAGCGTTGCAAGCTTCTGCGGTCCACCATGAGCTTTCCTAGCTTTGAAGCGCTGTTCTCGCGTTCGGTCAATTTTATTGGGGGCATTAACAATTCAATAGTCAGTATAGTTTATAATTCACAAAATGTGACCAAATTGGATAGATTTGGCCACTATCAATGTTACTTATATTGCCTTGCTAATGCGGTAGTTGAGTTAATTATGCGCTTATCGCGTTGCTATCGGCTCTACAGGTTCGTTTTCTAACTCATCTAGAAGCTGAGCAATACTGATGTTTTGTAATCGCTCACTCAGTTGAGTCCGGTAAGTTTTCACCATGCTCAACCCAGAAATAACAGCATCATAGACGCGCCATTCACCGGTTTTTTTGTCTTGAAATAAGCGAAAATCGACTGGAACCTTGTTACCGCTGTCTTGGGTGAATTCGCCTTTGACGATGGCTCGGCTACCGTCAGGACTGAATTGTGTGTCTTCAAAGTTGAGCGTTTCGCCACTGAATGCCTTAAAAGCGCCTTGATAAGTGCGTAACTGGCGTTCCCGAAAAATCACAATAAAACGACTGCGTTCTTCCACTGTCGCACGGCGCCAATACTTACCTAGCGCACCCATAGCGATTTTTTCTTGATCAATGGCTGGCAAAATATACGTTTCAACCAGGTTCCGAACCATGGCTTCGTTACGTTCTTTAGGAGCCGTTTTCTTGAGTTCACTTATTATCCCATTGGTGGCTTTACTGACCACCAAAATAGGGGTTTCAGCCGCATG
>JARGOI010000224.1 GCA_029212275.1 Thalassolituus sp. | reverse complement strand
GCCATCAATAATGCAGAAGGACCACAGGTAAAAGGCGTCGTTTGCGCATAAAAAGGCAAATTTTGAGGGCTAGAAACCGATGGACGCAAGCGTTTCTCTAAACGCCAACCGTCTGCGCCATCTTCGTAATACTCGCGCAATACACGCAGTTTTTGGTAGCCAGCGAGTTGATAAATGTCTAATGCTCGTTCGTTATCTTGCTTCACTTCTAAACGAATAAACATCACCCCATGCTTAATCGCCCGCTCCTCCACCTTCTCTAACAAAGCCTGCGCTAAGCCTTGGCCACGGCAGTCTGGTGACACGGCGATGGAATACAAACGCGCCAAAGAGGTGCCACGATGAAATAGCATCAGCGCATAGGCATTCACCTGATCAGATCCTGTGGTATTTGAGGTGCTGAGCCACAACTCGCTTTGCTCATTTTTTATAAAATGACGAAACCTCCGAGAGGTTAATCGATCAGAGGTAAAACAGGCATTTTCTAGCAATACCAAATTCTGCAAGTCTGCTACAGTTGCTTTACGAATGCTTGCTTCACGAACGGTCATGGTTTTTCCTTCAAAAAATATGGGGCCATCATAGACCGAGATAGGCTTTCAGACTAATGATTGATCGTGAAATAAATCTATCAATACGATCAAAAAATACTGTTAGTCGATACGAACGTCCATTCCTATGATGTGATTGTTTCTATATATACTCAACCAAGACATATTCAACTAATACATATTCAACCAAGGTAACCCATCTAAACTCATGAAAAAACTTCTCGTACTGGTAGATCGATTAGACGACTG
This sequence comes from Thalassolituus sp., assembly GCA_029212275.1. Lineage (GTDB taxonomy): Bacteria > Pseudomonadota > Gammaproteobacteria > Pseudomonadales > Oceanobacteraceae > Thalassolituus. The sequence goes on along the minus strand of JARGOI010000224.1, from coordinate 4,143 downwards.
GACACCCTACTATCCTAGCAATCAAGTGGTTGGCATCAGCGACTATTTAAGTCAGCATGCAGAATCACAAGGCTACGTGATTAATTTGTGTCGCGACTACAGCTACTTAAGCGCCGGTTATTACGGCTCATTACTGGCGGAAGCGCGTGGTGGCTTAGTGTTTCCGACTGTGCGAGCCATTCGAGAGTTAAACAGTTTTGAGTCTGGTTTACCCTTATCGCCCAAGCACAGCCGTGCCTTAGATGCTTCGTGGAAGCGAGCCGGTAGTGCCAGTAATGAAGTCAGTTTTGTGTCTTACTTTGGTACTACGCCAAGTATCGAGTGGGAAAGCATAGCGCGCCGCTTATTCAATACTTGGGCGTTTCCTCTGCTCAACATTCGCTTAAAACGCGTGCAAGAAAAGCTCTGGGTTATCGATTCGATAGCGACGCTGTCACTCGATCAACTGGATGAGCCTCAGCAAACCTTTTTTGCTGAAGCTTTGGACAGCTTTAGTCATAAAATATGGCGCAACAAACGCTCGGCCAAACGCTATAAATACGATGTGGCTATTTTGGTGAATCCAGAAGAAGCATTGCCACCCTCCAACAAAGGTGCATTAAAAGCGTTTGAAAAAGCAGGCAAAGAGATCGGTCTGAACGTCGACTTTATTACGCCAGCAGATGCACCTCGTATCGGAGAATACGATGCGTTGTTCATTCGCGAAACCACCAAGGTCGATCACCATACCTATCGCATGGCACAAAGTGCTGAAAATCAAGGCTTGCTAGTCATCGATCATCCTAGCGATATTATGGGCTGTGCTAACAAAGTATATTTACACGAACGTTTGCAGTGTCACCAAGTTGACACACCCAAAACTCGCGTTATTTTGGTAGATCAATTCAACGACTCAGATGCACTTATTAACGAACTTGGCTTGCCCTTGATTGTTAAAATTCCGGATGGCTCATTTTCGATTGGTGTCGAAAAAGCAAAAACCAAAGAAGAATTACTCGAATGCGTACAGCGTTTAGGTGAACGTTCGGCACTGCTGTTAATACAAGAGTTTATGCCCACCGATTTTGACTGGCGCATTGGCATTATGGATGGACAAATATTGTATGCCTGTCGCTATTTTATGGCGAAATCACATTGGCAAATATACAACCATGGTGCTCGTGCTAACACCAACAAATCAGGCAATGCCGATGCCTTCGCGATTGAAGACGTGCCTAAAAACGTTAAAAAAACCGCGTTAAAAGCAGCACGTTGCATGGGCAATGGTTTTTACGGAGTAGACCTTAAAGCTAATGAAGAACGTGCGGTAGTGATTGAGGTAAATGACAACCCCAGTATCGACAAAGGCGTCGAAGACCTAAATGCAGGGTTTGGGCTATATCAAAACATTATGGCGATTTTGCTCAAACAACTGGACGAATTAAACGGACGCTAGTTTATTGAGTGCATAAAGAAAGGATTACCAGTGATCTGGTAATCCTTTGGTTTGAATAAGTGCTGCAAAATCCATGGTCAGTGCAATACTGACATGCACGCCAACGCCACCCCAAATAGATCGCGACATTAAAGCTAAAATTCCTAAAAAGAATCCGAACAATATCGCTCCAAAAGACTCGGGCCAGAGCTTAGGAAAATGCAACATTAAATACGGCAAGCACATAACCGCCACAGACAAACTGCCGAGCAAACGCCTTAATCCATTCACTAAGAAACCACGAAAGAAAAATTCAACGGCAACAAACTGTAAGATATAAATACATTCCCACGCCAGTAAATCAAACCAACTGCGAGAGGCATGCTTATAAAAAGGGTAATAACTAGAAAACTCGCTACCAAAACTGGCAATAATCGCAAAACAAATAATTGGAGTGGCTAATAAAAGGTATCCAGGCCAGTGTTTATCCACGTCTCCCCATTGCCAACCATAATCCTTTAATGATGCTTTCAGCATAAACCGAACCGTCAGCATAGGGATGATTAAAAATCCTAAAAGATTAATTGTACCCCACCAAAGATTGCTAAATAAATCTCGATATTCAGAGTGATAAAATAGCAACCACCACTGATTATTTACCGCAAATACAGAATCCAGCCAACGTACAATACTGTCTAAATTACTGCCGTACTTGCCATAATGAACTAACAATAAGCATAAGCATGCAACACCAATAATTTTCCAAACCTTGAGTCGTTCTTGTCGATGCTCTTCGGCATCATTGATGCTATCAGTTCCCGCATCAATGTCTCGAATTTGAGCACCAATGAATTTGGGGGTACACCATGTAAAAAAATTCATTGTTGAATCTCTATCTTAAATATCATCAAACCAGCGTTGCCAAGTAAGTCTTGTTACTTTTTAAGCGCATTAAGCGCCTTTTTTGACTCTTCTAATGCTGCCATTTCATTATCGCGCTCTGCTTCAAATTTAATTGTGAGCTGATTCATGCGATCAACCACCAGTTGAGCACGATTTCTAGCATTAATGCCACCGATGGAATCAACCTCATTTTGCAGCTTGGTAATGTCACGATCGTAAGATTCTCGTAACGTTTGCAGTTTTTTTTGCGATTTTCCTATCTGGCGATTCAATTGGATTGTCTTATTACTGTCGGAAAGTTCCTGAGCATAGTCTCGACTAGAAGACTGAGTTTCTGTATCACTCGATTGCTCAATCGTCATTTCTTTGAAGGTTTTTATATCTTCGCTAATGTATTCACTAGGGCAAGGGGTTTGTGAAAACAGCTTGTTTCCTTGCGCGTCTCGGCATTCGTAGTAATCGCCTGCAAGCGCACCCTTCGCCATAACAACCAAGATTAATAATAAGTATTTCAATGTCAGTTCCTCTTATCGTCGGATATTCTAGTGATCCTAGCACAACGTCTGGGGCAGTTAGCTGCAATCATTTTATTAGCATCATTTTTATACTTTGGGCAGCAATAGCAGTCGATGACTCTGTAGCACAAACTCTGTACAATTCCGCCTCGATGTTTATAACCGCACTGCGCATTGTCGCGACTCAGTGCAATTTTCGTGTGAGGCGCCCTGCTATGTCTGATCAAATTTCTACAATCCCAATGGCCGAAGGCACTCTTATGCCTGTTTCAAGCAACGGCAGAGTGGGATTTGTAAGTCTCGGTTGCCCGAAGGCATTAGTGGATTCAGAGCGTATTCTCACCCAGTTAAAACTCGATGGCTATGACGTCGTCAACAACTATGACAACGCCGATGTGGTGGTGGTGAATACTTGCGGCTTTATCGACGATGCCAAACAAGAGTCTTTGGATGCCATTCGCGAAGCCATGACCGAGAACGGTAAGGTGATTGTGACGGGTTGCATGGGCAAAGGCGCAGACGCAGAACTGATTAAAAAAGAAAACCCCGGCATTTTAGCGATCACTGGCCCACAGGCCTATGAAGAAGTGATGACCGCTGTGCACCAATGGGTTCCTCCCACCAAAAAGCATGATCCTTTTACCGACCTTGTACCACCACAAGGCGTTAAGCTCACGCCAAGACACTACTCGTATTTAAAAATTTCCGAAGGCTGCAATCATAAGTGTACCTTCTGCATTATCCCCGACATGCGCGGTAAGCATGTCAGTCGCCCTATTGGCGACGTGCTTGATGAAGCTAAACGTTTGGTCGCTGCGGGCACCAAAGAGCTATTAGTGATTTCTCAAGACACCAGCGCTTATGGCGTTGATATGAAATTCCGCACGGGTTTCTGGGATGGCAAGCCAGTCAAAACCGACATGCTTAACCTGTGTGAAGAATTAGGAAAAATGGGCGTATGGATTCGTTTGCACTATGTTTATCCCTACCCGCACGTTGATAACGTTATTCCCTTGATGGCCGCTGGTAAGATTCTGCCTTATTTGGATATTCCGTTCCAACATGCCAGCCCCAATATTTTGAAATTGATGAAACGTCCTGCGCACGCTGAAAATACCCTAGAGCGAATTAAGAAGTGGCGTGAAATCTGTCCTGAATTAGTAATTCGTTCCACGTTTGTTGTGGGCTTCCCGGGTGAAACCGAAGAAGACTTCCAAATTCTGTTGGATTGGTTGGAAGAGGCCGAACTTGATCGCGTCGGTTGCTTTAAATACAGCCCAGTTGACGGTGCCAAAGCCAACGACCTGCCGG
>JARGOI010000223.1 GCA_029212275.1 Thalassolituus sp. | reverse complement strand
AAGCACTTGAGCATTATAACGTTATAGCGCTACAATGCTATAACGTTTAATGCTTTAACGTTAACAAGAGACCAGCATGAGCAATCTATCCAAAAGATCCACGATATATTTTGAGCCAGCCATTCATCAGGCCCTAAAAGTTAAGGCTGCGTCTTCACAAGTTTCAATATCTGAGCTTATTGATGAGGCTGTTCGTCTACTTATGAGTGAAGATCAAGAAGACTTGGCGGCGTTCTCTGAACGAGAAAACGAGAAAGAGATTAGCTACGAGGCTCTACTCAACGATTTGAAGAAGCATGGTAAAATATAAGATCACCTTCAAAAAGTCGGTTACTAAAGACTTACGCAGCGTTCCATCAATTGATGTTCAACGTATTCTTGAAAAGATTGATACCCTAGCCATTAATCCGAAAGCTGAAGGCTGCGTTAAATTGTCCACCCAAGAACGTTACAGAGTCAGGCAAGGCCTGTATCGGATTATTTATGAGATACGGGATGACGAAATTATTGTGCATGTTGTCAAGGTCGCTCATCGTTCCAGTGTTTACAAATTCACCAGCTGAATCATCGGCGACTGCTGCACCATCTGTCGATACAACTTATCCACTATTGCTGGATTACGAACGTCTTCTAGGGTGATGCGTGACATCATTTGCATTAACAGTTGGTTGATTCCGTCCCACCCGTCGGCTAAATCGCAGGTTGCGGTGATGTCGCAGTTGTTATGATCTTGCGCACATTCAGTCAGGGCCACTGGGCCTTCGAACGCTTCAACCACGTCGAGCATAGAAATCTGTTGTGCCGAACGGCCAATACGATAACCACCCTTAACACCACGGCGAGCCGTGACTAAACCATGATCGACCAAGGATTTCATGACTTTTCTGATAGTGGGCGGATTAAGCCCTGTGGCGGTACAGAGATCATCGACCGATTGCATCGTCGCCCCTTGGGTCACAAGGTGGCTGAGTACCAATACGCCGTAGTCGGTTAATTTGCTCAGCTTCAGCATCTTTTTATCCTGTTGCTTGTCTTGTCGTATGTCAAAAAACGCTTTCGAGTGTTTACTTTCAAAGTTTCGAAAAGGTCGTCAGACTCAAACCATTCAATAAGTCGCACCGCGCTGGAACCCGCACCAGCTCTAGTTGAGAATCATTCTCGATTCGTCAAGAGCGCGATGCTTTGGTAGAATCATTTCTAAAGCATACCAAGTTAGTATTCTTTTCGATACCCGCCAGTAGGTGAGAACTTTTAAACCATCGCTGAGCATCGATTTGAGTCGCAAGGTTAACCGTAGTTACCGGTGAATTTCACCAAGAGAGAACGCCATGGCCACTAACATAGAAATCGAACGCCAGATCAAAGGCAGAGAATACAAAGCGGGATTCATTAGTAATATTGAATCTTCGACGCTGCCTCCGGGCTTAACGGAAGACACCGTGCGTTTTATTTCTGCGAAAAAAGGCGAACCCGAGTGGATGTTGGAGTGGCGTTTAAAAGCATTCCGCCAGTGGCTAGAAATGGAAACGCCTGAGTGGGCGCATGTGCATTTTCCTAAAATTGATTATCAGGACATCTCCTACTTTTCGTCTCCGAAGAGCATGGAAGATCGTCCGCAAAGCTTGGATGAAGTTGATCCTGATTTGTTAGCAGTTTATGACAAGCTGGGCATTCCGTTGCACGAACAAATGGCATTGGCTGGCGTTGCCGTTGACGCGGTATTCGATTCGGTATCTGTTGGCACCACGTTTAAGGCCAAATTAGAAGAAGCTGGCGTGATATTTATGCCGATTTCTGAAGCAGTACACAAGCATCCCGATCTCATTAAAAAATACATTGGTTCGGTTGTTCCCGTGCGAGATAACTATTTTGCAGCGCTTAACTGCGCGGTGTTTTCTGATGGGTCGTTTGTCTACATCCCTAAAGGTGTGCGTTGCCCAATGGAATTGTCGACCTACTTCCGTATTAACGAAGCCAAAACAGGTCAGTTTGAACGCACCTTGATTATTGCCGACGAAGGTTCACACGTAAGCTATTTGGAAGGCTGTACTGCCCCCATGCGCGACGAAAACCAATTGCACGCGGCGGTCGTTGAGTTGGTTGCGTTGGACAACGCCGAAATCAAATACAGCACCGTACAAAATTGGTACCCCGGTGATGAAGAAGGCAAAGGCGGTATTTATAACTTTGTGACTAAACGCGCCATTGCTCACACCAACGCCAAAGTCAGCTGGACGCAAGTTGAAACAGGCTCTGCCGTGACGTGGAAATACCCAAGCTGCATTCTAAAAGGTGACAACAGCATTGGTGAATTTTATTCGGTGGCATTAACCAATAATTATCAGCAGGCCGATACTGGCACCAAGATGATTCACCTTGGCAAAAATACTCGTTCTACCATTATTTCGAAGGGTATTTCTGCAGGTAAAAGCTCGAATGCCTATCGTGGTTTGGTGCGCATGAATCCCGGTGCAGAAGGCGCAAGAAATTACACGCAGTGTGATTCGTTATTGTTAGGTGATAAATGTGCGGCGCACACCTTCCCGTACATCGAAAGTAAACACCCGACCGCTGTAATCGAACACGAAGCGACCACGTCTACGGTAAGCGACGACCAGTTGTTTTTATGTCAACAACGCGGCATTGATACCGAAAAAGCCGTGTCGATGATTGTGAATGGTTTCTGCAAAGAAGTATTTAAAGAGCTGCCGATGGAGTTTGCCGTAGAGGCAGGGAAATTATTAGAAATCTCGCTAGAAGGCTCGGTCGGTTAATCTGGGCTACTGTGCTCTGAATTGCGGTGTTAAAACTTTGCTTAGAATGCTCATTTAGGAAAACTAAACTCCGCTTCTTCGCAAAATTTTGCCTAGCACTTCATTCGCTCGTTACGCCCAGTGAGATTTTATAAATTGTATGTAGGTTACAAGCAGGTTGGGGTAGGTTGGGTTAGCACGAAGTGCGTAACCCAACAATTAGTGTGTAACCCAACAAAAAGCGCGTAACCCGTTAAACAGCAATTAAATTAATTATAGGTTGGCGCAGGTTGGGGTAGGTTGGGTTAGGTTGGGTTAGCACGTAGTGCGTAACCCAACAATTAGTGCGAAACCAACAAAACACTCAAAACAGAATTCAAATTTAAATGTCTGACAACAGACAAAAGGTAAAGAACATCATGATCGAGATTAAAGACCTACAAGCCAACGTCGAAAATAAAATCATTTTAAAAGGTCTCAATTTATCCATTGGCCCTGGCGAAGTGCATGCCATTATGGGACCTAACGGCGCGGGTAAAAGTACGTTAGGAAATATAATTTCTGGTCGCCCAGGCTACGAAGTACTAGGTGGTTCTGTCACCCTGAATGGCAAAGATATATTAGCCATGGATACCGAACTGCGTGCCCGCGAAGGCATCTTTCTGGCGTTTCAGTACCCAGTCGAAATTCCCGGCGTCTCTAACCTAGAGTTTTTAAAAGCGTCAGTGGATGCGGTACGCACCCATCAAGGTAAACCGGCATTAGATTCGGTACAGTTTATTAAATTAGCGCGCGAAAAATGCAAACTGGTTGATTTAGATGCGTCATTTTTAAAGCGTGGCGTTAACGAAGGTTTTTCTGGTGGCGAGAAAAAACGCAACGAGTTAATGCAGATGATGCTGCTCGAGCCGAGCTTGTGCATTCTGGATGAAACCGATTCGGGCCTCGATATCGATGCGTTGCAAGTGGTGGCGAATGGCGTTAATGCCATGCGTGACGCCAACCGCAGTTTTATTGTGGTGACCCACTATCAGCGTCTTTTAGATTATATTGTTCCTGATTACGTGCACGTATTAGCGGATGGCAAAATCGTTAAAACCGGTGGTAAAGAACTCGCCCTAGAGCTCGAAGAAAAAGGTTACGGCTGGTTGGAAAACACCAACGGAGCTGCATGATATGACTGCGGATTTTATCAAACAGCATCTAGCACTCACCAATAGCGGGAAATCTCTAAGTTGGTTAAGTGCATTAAACGAACGTGGCCAAGCTGCGTTTGCCAATGCAAAGGTGCCTACGCGTAAAACAGAAAACTGGAAGTACACGTCGCTAAATTTACTAGCGGGCGATGATAACGTTGCTAAGTTTGCTAATGCAGCACCACTAACAAGTGCAAATTTTGACGCCGCAAGCTTACCCGTTATTAACGACTTAAATGCCATGCGTCTGGTGGTGGTCAACGGACAAGTGGATGTAGATGCATCTGATCAATCCGCACTCGATCTCGTGGTACGTTTTTCGGATGCCAGCACAGAACAACAAGCTCAGATTACCGAGCAACTCGGTTCGATTATTGGCGAGCGTGGTCATCTGTTTAATCAGTTAAACGATGCATCCATCAACGACGGAATTTTTATTTCGGTTGATCGCAACCAACGGTTAGAAGTGCCGTTATATATTTGTTATGTGCACACAAAAGAACACGAAGCGTTTAGCACACACACTCGCTTATTAGTGCTATTAGATGTCAATGCAGAAGCCACGATTGTTGAAGAGTATCGCGACCAAGGCAATGGCCTAAGTTTCGTTAATCATGTTTCCGAAATCCGTGTCGGTGATAACGCCAAACTAACGCACTATCGTTTGCAAATGATGCAAGAAAATATTTTGCACGTCGGCAGTACGCACATTGATTTGCAGCGCGATGCGCAATACCAAGGTTTCCACTTGGGCTTGGGCACAGCGTTAACACGTAATGACGTGGTGATTAATCACAACGTCGGTGGTTCGCATTGCGAGCTTAACGGTGTGTATGTGCCAAAAAACAAGCAAGTAATTGATTTCCACACGTCCATCGATCACAAAGCTGCGTATTGCACCAGTGATGAAGTTTTTCGCGGAATTATGAATGATCATTCGAAAGCGATATTTAATGGGCGTATTCATATTCATCCTGATGCACAAAAAACTCTCGCTCAGCTGA
>JARGOI010000222.1 GCA_029212275.1 Thalassolituus sp. | reverse complement strand
GCTTCGGCTAAGCGCAAGGTGGCAACAGATCCACCAAAACCCGATCCAATAACAAGGGCACGAGTTGTCGTGCGCGTCGTTTTACGCAACCAACCGGCATGTACCATTGGCGTAGCAGTGGCAGCAGTCGCTGCCGCACTTGCGGCAGCCGACACTTTAATAAAATTACGACGATTCATTTTTTTCATTATTATTTTCCGTACTAAATCATGATGATTGCCAGTTTTTTATATCTTACCGTCCAGACACAGTAATAACGGGCCTTTGCCGAGTCTGCAACTTTAGTCTTAGTCAGGTCAAGTTAAATAAATACTTCGTCGTTAATAGATATGGATATTGTTGTTATTAAAATCATCAATAATCGCAGAATTTAGCAATTTATTGACCGTATTTTAAAAAAAATAAAATGAAAAAATCCTCTAATTAAATATCTGCAAATGATTATATTCTCAATTGATTTATATAGATTTTTTATCTTCGCTAAATTTGCAAAATCAACCTTGAGAAATGAATTTCTACGCAATCTGGAGAGACTTTTAAAATATGGTCTAGACTAATTTAGTCCCCTTAAGATTAATCAATTAAGGCATTTAAAAATTTGGCTCAAACTAGATCAAATAGATGCTTTTTATTAACACATCGAAGGCTAAACATAACACACGAAGAATATAAGAATTTAATATAGGAATACCGATATGAACCAGATTCTTAAAAGTCATACGCTTATCGCGTGTGCTGCCATTATCAGCTTCTCTGCTAGTGCCTACGACATTTGTAATCCAACATCTATTGCTACATGTACAATACCTTTTCCATCTAACTATTGGTCTATACAAGATTCCAGCTCACCAACAGGCACAAGCTTAAAAATATCCGATAATGCAATACGACCAGCAATTCATAATCAGCTACCTTTTCAGGATGGGTTCACGCTTTCTGGTTTATTTGATGGCGACAGTGGCTTTTCTGCAGGCACCCCTGTCGTGTTTGAGTTCAATAGCGCGCCAGATGCTGCATCCTTGCCTACCGATGGTGGTTCGGCGGTGATTGCCATTGATATGACCACGGGTGAGCAAATCGATATTCGTACACTCATCAGTGATTATGCTTTGTCGGATAAAGTGAGTGCCACTGCTAACGTGATGGAAGTTTTTCCACGCGCACGCTGGGAATATGGTCACGATATTCTTGTCGCGGTGACTAATGACCTAACGCTTGCCGAACCAGAGCTGGGGATTACCTCTAAGCTCCTGACAACTGACTCTAAAGCGTTTGCTTACACCTCCGACTTGATCGCAAAACTAAACGCTAACGGCATCGATCCTTTGAGCGTTCGCAATGCAACTACGTTCACAGTGCGTGACCGCGAAGAAGTCGTTGGACCAATGTTCAATGTAGTGAAAGAAGTTTGGAACAAAGAACATCCCATACGTAATCTCAATATGAACTATAACTCCATGAACCCTGATATCGCGGGCCTTGTAACCGGTGAAGTCATGGTTTACAGCTACCGCACCAATAATGGTACTGGCATGGTTGATTTTGACGCTGAACCCATGACGCAATGGATTAAATTTCGACTCACCATTCCTGCCGCGTCTCGAAATGGTGGCGCCCCAGTTGCACTTTATGCACACGGTTTAGGAGCAAGCAAAGAAACCGATTTCACCGTATCTTCTATGAACGCTGAAATTGGTATTGCTACGTATTCAATTAACTTCCCGAATCACGGCGAACGCATTGTCAGCGATGGGGGTTATATTCTGTTAGGGCTAAGCCCCATGACACTCCCAAGAACTGTTGGTTTGCTTGTGCACAACGCCATCGACTTTGCCTCCGCACACCGAGCACTGCAAACCACTCTGGCAAATATCGATTTCGTGGGTAAAAAAAGCTGGAGAAACTGGTATGGCAATAAACCCGATGGCATTGCAGATATTGACGGCACCCGAGTGATGATGGAAGGCTCATCGTTAGGTGGTGTATTAGGCTCGGTCTATGGTGTGATATCGCCAGACTTAAAAGGCTCGGTTTATCACGTTACAGGCACAGGTGTTATCAATATTCTTTCTGGATCCGTTCTTTGGCAAAGTTTTTTTTCAAGCTTAGTTCCAAGTGCAGCCAATGGCGCAGAAGCTGTGATGTTGCGCGGTGCAATTCAACAATTTTTGGATCATGGCGATTCTATTAACTACATTGATTACTTCATCAATCCACCCCAAGGTCATGCCGCTCGCCCCTTGATGTTGACTATGGGTATAGACGACTCCATCGTGACAAACGACAGTACTAATGCGGCTGCACTGATCGGCGATTTGCCGATTGTTGGTGAAGCTTTAGTTAAACTTAGCGGCGTTCGTGTTGAAGCCGACTTTGATGAAGGTGGCTATGGTATTCGTGAATATAAACCTCTCATTGGCACCGCGCTTTGGGACGGCCCTCTTACCGAAGCGCTATCTAATGCTTCTGGACACCTGTCGTTTATGCGAAAGTCTGATGAATTTGAACAGCAAGAATTTATCAAGCGTTTTATTTTCAAAGATCTATAACTCAGTAGTTAATACTGCGACTGCTTCACTATCTAACCAAATCGAGCCTCATTGAGGCTCGATTTGCGTTAAAGAATAAAAAATAAAGCACAGCACAGCTTTGGATTACTAAGCTGTATTGCAGGGATCACGCTTGCATCAAAACACTTGGGTTTTTCATTTAGAAATAGAAATCAGGATTGAACATCACACGCAGAGCGTGACTTTTAAGTTTAAAACAATATTAAATTTTTGAAGAAGCGAATTTAAAATAAAAAAGGCCAGATTAATAAGGCAATTTATTCAACTTTCCTTCGAATTAATACAATGAGAAAAAGTGCCGACTGGATATCTAATAATAAATATAGTCACAGCTATTTTTTGAATTTTTTCCAATATTGGAATAATTCCAAAACACTTAGATTTGCGAGATTAACGTAGACCTCCTCTAAGACTACCCATACAAATGCATTTACAAACTTGGGTCACATTCACTCAAGCTATCAGCTCAACTTATTGGCTCAAATAGATGCTTTTAATTAATACTGCTAAGGCGAATAATAACTCGCTAAGAATATAATAATAAAATATAGGAATTCTGATATGTCCAAAATTTTGAAAGGCCATGCGCTTATTGCGTGTGCTGCCTTCATCAGCTTTTCTGCCTCTGCAAATGAAATTTGTAATCCAACATCCATTGCTACCTGCACAATACCTTTTCCATCTAATTATTGGGCAGTGCAAGATGTCAGCTCGCCAACCGGTATGAGATTGCACGTTCCCGATGAGACAGTAAGACCTGAAATTCTTGCCCAGTTACCCATTCAAGATGGCTTTTCACCTGCTGGCTTATTTGATGGCGACAGTGGCTTTTCTGCAGGCACACCCGTCGTTTTTGAATTTAACAGCACGCCCGATGCTGCGTCCTTGCCAACTGATGGTGGTTCAGCGGTGATTGCCATTGATATGACCACGGGCCAGCAACTTGATATTCGTACGTTAATCAGTGATTACGCTCTTTCGGATAAAGTGAGTGCGCCTGCTAACGTGATAGAAGTTTTTCCTCGTGCACGCTGGGAATATGGTCACGACATTCTTGTCGCGGTGACCAAGGACCTAGAACTTGCCGAACCAGAGCTGGGAATTACCTCTAAACTTCTAACAACTGACGCTAAAGCACTTGCTTACACCTCCGACTTAATCACAAAACTCACCGCGAATGGCATCAACCCATTGAGCGTGCGCAATGCGACCACGTTCACAGTCCGTGACCGCGCCGAAGTCGTCGAGCCAATGTTCAATGTGGTGAACGATGTTTGGAACAAAGAACATCCCGTTCGCAATCTTGAGATGAAGTACAACTTCACCAACCCCGATATCGCAGGTCGTCTGACCGGTGAAGTCATGGTTTACAGCTACCGTACTAATGATGGTACTGGCATGGTTGATTTTGACGCTGAGCCCGTGCCGCAGTGGATAGAGTTTCGACTCACCATTCCTGCCGCTTCGCGTGATGGCGGTGCCGCCCCCGTTGCACTGTATGCACACGGTTTAGGATTAAACAAAGAAACCGACAGCGTCGTTACCTCAATGAACGCTGAAATTGGTATTGCTACGTATTCAATTAATTTCCCTAATCACGGTGATCGTAATGATGCTGATGGGGGTTATGTTCTATCGGTACTTACCCCAGGCGAACTTTCCAAAGTTATTGGTATGGTTGTGCACAACGCCATCGACTTTGCATCAGCACACCGAGCACTACAAACCACACTGGCGAATGTCGATTTCGTGGGTAAGAAAAGCTGGAAGAGCTGGTATGGCAATAAACCCGATGGCATTGCGGATATCGACTCAACACGCGTGATGATGGAAGGCACATCATTAGGTGGGGTATTGGGCTCAGTTTACGGCGCAGTTTCACCTGACTTAAAAGGCTCGGTGTATCACGTGACCGGCGTTGGTGTTATCAACATTCTTTCTGGATCCGTTCTTTGGGAAAGTTTTTTTTCGAACTTAGTTCCTAGTGAAGCAAATGGTGCAGAAGCCGTGATGCTGCGCGATGCAATTCAGCAGTTTTTGGATTATGGCGATTCTATTAACTACATTGATTACTTCCGCAACCCACTTTTAGGTCGTGAAGCTCGCCCCTTGATGTTGACCATGGGTAAAGGTGACTCCATCGTGACAAACGACAGTACTACTGCGGCTGCGCGCATCGGCGATTTGCCAATTGTCGGTGAACCTTTAGTTGAGCTAAGCGGCGTGCGTATTGAGCCCGACTTTGATGAAGATGGCTATGGTATTCGTCAATATGAGCCTCTCACTGGCACCAAGCTTTGGGATGGTCCAGTGACCGAAGCAATCTCTAATGCTTCTGGGCATCTGACGTTTATGCGAACGTCTGATGAATTTGAACAGCAAGATTTTATCAA
>JARGOI010000221.1 GCA_029212275.1 Thalassolituus sp. | reverse complement strand
GTGGCGTACATGGCTTTGTAATCACCTTCAACCGCTCGGCCGTTGGCATCGATGCCACCGTCTTGGGTTAGGTATTCAAGATAGATCCAACCTGGACCGTATTTATAGCTGACGCCAGGAACGTACGCAGCAACGGTATCGGCGTTGTTGCCATCGGAATCAGGCATGGCCCAGTTGGCATCAAGGTAGAAGAAGTAGTTACCTTGCGTCCACGATAATTCGATAGCAGCGCGATCGTTTTTAACCGTCTCATCCAGTGCAACGGATGCCGCATAGGCATCGGGAAGTGAGCGCTTAGTAACCGTGTACTGCGCTTTCAGACCGAGTTCGTTGAAATCACCTTGATAATAAACGGCAACTGCAGAGTGGTTACCCGTCACCGCATTGGCATCGCTGCCGGATGGAATGGTTAGGTCTTCTAATTTACCGGCTTGTGCAGATGCACCAACTTGCTGGTTGGGTGCGAACTTAAACGCGGCGTCGGCAACAACGGTTTGTATTTTGCGATAGGTGGTAGAGCTACCCCAATGGCCGTTATCATCCATGGTGTCAGTACTGGTTTTGCCCCAGTCATCAGCATGGTAGTAGGCAAGGTTGTAATCAATCATGTCGTTGACCACGCTGTATTTCACACCCACGTCCATTTGGTCGCCGTAGCCACCCATAAGCGCATCACCGGGCCAGAAGTTGGAGTTTTTCCAACCAAAAGGCACTTGGCTTTTACCGACTTTCATATTGCTGTTGTCGGTGAGTTGATAGCCAACCCATGCTTTGTGTAGGCCAAAGTTATCGCCAGATGAATTGTTTGCTGCGCTGGTAAATGCACCAGGACCATAGCGCACTTCACCAGAGAATGACCAAGGAGTGCCTTCGCGCTGATCATCAAAATATAAAATAACGGCTTCGTCACCTAAAGTACCGAGGGTTTCTTTATCGCGCTGCGAATCGATTTCGTTGGCGTAGTTAAACCACACACCGCCGCCAATTGACGGAGATGCCATGGCAGTGAATGGAGTCGCCACGAGGCTGGCGAGCATCGCGAGGCGAATTTGGCGTGTTGTGTTGGTTAATCTTATTTTCTTCATTGGAGTCTCCTTTGACAATCCATTGTGTATGTCGAACAACTTCTTTGAGTCGTGACGGCTCATTCGGCCGCCGCGATTAAGCTGGCGTTACCGCCGGCTGCAGTGGTATCGATACAAAGATGGCGTTCTATTTGATAACGTTCGGGATGATCTAGCTCGACAATGAGCGGAATCAATACACCGTCGCGTTGCGCTAGGGCTTTGCGATACTCTTTTTGTAGTGCGTTTTCTGCGTTGCTAGCGACGGCAGCAAAGCCATCACAACGCGTTAGCAAAGACGGCGCAACTTGACCATCAATGGCAATGATAGGCAGCGGTACTAATCCGGTATTCAGATGTTTTTGCACATCTGGCGCGACCACGACCACGCTGTTGCCTGTCGCTAATGCCCATGCCGCTTGATGCAGAGCCGTTTGAGTATCCGGTCCAATACATAAAATGACGCCACGTGCATGGGTGGATAAGCGATTCATTTCACCTGTCGGTCCGGGCATATCACTGACTTTGGGGGACAAACGCGGTGGACTCATGCCCAGCGCTTGAAACATTGACGCGACGTGCGTATCCACATTGGTATCAGGCATAGTGCGGCGCAGTTCGATGATGTCGTGCAGCGCTAAACTGAGCGTATCGGCACTGATGCTGACCGCATTGTTGTCTTGTGGTATTTGCACCGTTGGCGCTGCCATAAAGCGACGCAAATACTCGGGCCCACCGGCTTTGGGGCCTGTGCCTGATAGGCCTTCGCCACCAAAGGGCTGAGAACCGACAATGGCACCAATTTGGTTGCGGTTAACATATGTGTTACCCACGCGTATGCGCTTAGTAATGCTCTCGACACGGGTATCCATGCGCGTGTGCAAGCCGAAGGTAAGACCGTAGCCTTTAGCATTGATAGCATCGATCACGTTGTTAATGCGCTCGGCTTTGAAGGTTGCGATGTGCAAGACGGGGCCAAATATTTCTTCGGCCATGTCTTCGATCCCATTAACTCTAACCACGCTGGGGGCAACGAAACGACCGCTGGCGGCCATGTCCGCAGGAATCGGTAAGGCTTTAAGCAATGCGCCACGCTTAGCAAACTGATCGCAGTAGGCTTGAATTTTCTGCTGTGCCGCTTCATCAATAACAGGGCCAACGTCTGTGCTTAACTGCCATGGGTTGCCTAATTTCAATTCATCCATCGCGCCGTAAAGCATTTCTAACAGCGAGTCAGCAATGTCTTCTTGCAAGTACAAGATCCGCAGGGCCGAACAGCGTTGCCCGGCACTTTGAAATGCCGATGCCAATACATCGCGAACCACTTGCTCGGGTAAGGCGGTGGAATCGACTACCATGGCATTTAAACCACCGGTTTCGGCAATTAACGGAGCATCTGGGTCCATGTGCTCGGCCATGGCGGTGTTAATGCGCATCGCCGTGGCGGTAGAACCCGTGAAGCAAACACCATCAATGCGTGCATCGCTGGTTAACGGGCCACCGACGGCAGGACCACTACCAGGCAACAACTGAATAACGTTGGTTGGAATGCCTGCTTCATGCATTAATTCGACAGCACGCGCAGCAATTAACGGGGTTTGATCTGCTGGTTTGGCCAATACGCTGTTACCTGCAGCTGCAGCAGCGAGTATTTGCCCAGTGAAAATCGCCAATGGAAAGTTCCAAGGCGAAATACAGGTAATCACGCCGCGCGACTGTAAGTTAGAATCGGCGACATCAGTTTGCAGTAAGCGCAATTGTTGTGCGTAATAGTAAGCAAAATCAACGGCTTCACGGATTTCACCGACGGCATCCAACAACGATTTACCGGCTTCTCGAGTGGCGAGTGCAAACAACTCAGCGGCGTTCTCTTCGTACAATTCAGCGACACGCTCGAGTGCTGCTGCACGATGTGCCGGTGATTGTTGAGACCACTCCACAAATCCTTTTTGCGCGTTAGAAATCGCCAGTTCAATATCTTCTGGCGAGGCACTGGTAACGCTACCTATTGCATCCTGCAAATTTGCAGGGTTAGTTAAGGCAGTTTTGTCGCCACCACGGAAAACACCACTGGCCAGCATAGGCTGAGCATGCCACTGATGGGTTTTAAAGGCATTACGTTGCTTTTCTAACGTTTCTACGACGTTTGGATGCGTAATATCAAAGCCTTTTGCATTGCGGCGATTGGCGCCATAAATAGCGGCTGGCGGAGCAATCAGCTGACTGGGCGACACGCCATTTGCCTCAATCACACCAAATGGATCTTTGGCGATTTCTTCGGGGCGAATGCGGTCATCAACAATTTGATTCACAAATGAGCTGTTGGCGCCATTTTCCAATAATCGACGGACAAGGTAGGCCAGCAGATCTTTGTGCTCACCGACAGGAGCGTAAATTCGGCAGCGTGATTTTTCGGTGATGTGCACATGATCGTGCAGAGATTCACCCATGCCATGCAGGCGTTGGAATTCGTAAGCTTCGTGGCTGACACCTCTTGCCATCGTTAATACCGCAGCCATCGAATGCGCATTGTGGGTGGCGAATTGAGGATAGATGCGATCGACTTTCGACAGCAGCTTTTCGGCGCAGCACAAATACGAAATGTCCGAATGAATTTTGCGCGTATACACAGGGAAGCCATCGAGCCCTAAGGTTTGAGCGCGCTTGATTTCGGCGTCCCAATAGGCTCCTTTTACAAGACGTACCATTATGCGTCGATCGAGACGCTCGGCCAATTCGTAGAGCCAATCAACTACCGCCGCGGAACGTTGGCCAAACGCTTGTACAACCACGCCAAAGCCATGCCAGCCTTGCAGTTGTGAATCTTGTAATATCGCTTCGATCACATCCAAAGATAAATCTAAACGATCGGCTTCTTCCGCATCGATGTTAAAACCCATATTGGCTTTTGCAGCAGCGCGAGCCAACGTCAGGGCGCGAGGCACCAGTTCACTCATAACGCGCTCGCGTTTAGCAAATTCGTAGCGTGGATGCAGCGCCGAGAGCTTGACCGAAATACCGGGATTTTCAGCAATTTTATCGTGTACGCACAAGGGCGCGAGTGTCGCGATGGCTTTGCTGTAATCGTCAAAGTAATCTTTCGCGTCATGCTCAGTTCGCGCCGCTTCACCAAGCATGTCGTAAGAATAGGTATAGCCGCGCTTTTCGAGCTTGCCAGCGCGTTTGGTGGCTTCACCGATGTTACGGCCGAGGACGAATTGGCGACCCAACTCGGTCATGGCCTGACCAACGGCAACACGGATAACGGGTTCACCTAAGCGTTTCACTAGACCTCTAAGGGTCGAGCTAATGCCTTTATCACTGGTTGGAACAATCAACTTACCGGTGATCATTAATGCCCATGTTGAGCTGTTGA
The DNA here is from genome assembly GCA_029212275.1 of Thalassolituus sp. Classification (GTDB taxonomy): domain Bacteria; phylum Pseudomonadota; class Gammaproteobacteria; order Pseudomonadales; family Oceanobacteraceae; genus Thalassolituus. The sequence continues at coordinate 526 of JARGOI010000221.1, read as the reverse complement.
CCAAGGATGAAGCCGAGTGTCCTAAGTGTTCGCGCCATTCGCCATACGCCACTTTATCTTCGATAAGCGCATCAATGGTGGTGGCATCGGGTACACGAAGTAGTGCTTCAGCGAGGCACATCAACGCCACGCCTTCGCGTGTGGACAAGCCATATTCAGCTAAGAAATTTTCCATCATGCTGGGGCGACTGTCATCGCGTACTTGGCGTACTAGTGCAGCGGCTAGATTAGACGCTTGTTCGCGTTGCTCAGAAGAAAACGTAGACGCATCTATTAAGTTGGTAAGCGTCGCTTGTTCATCGGCCAAGTATTGGGAACGAATACGTGCACGCAGTTTAGCGGACATTGTATGCTCCGGCTTTGCAGTTGCCGATTCTGCTTGTTCTGACTTGGACAGCTTCTCTGTTCGAGAAAGCTCTTCTGAATGAATAAGTTCTGACATAGTCATCTCCTGTTGCAATCGCTTGGCGCGCAGCGGCCAAGATTTAATATTAACAAGTACAATTAGTTAAAATTCACTATATTT
>JARGOI010000220.1 GCA_029212275.1 Thalassolituus sp. | reverse complement strand
CAACCAGCGTTTTAAGTGGAATAACGGAATCGCTTTACCGCGCACAACCACCACTTCTTGGCCGTCGACAATATTCGTTTGAGACAAATCCAGATGAAATATTTCGTTTACGCTCACCAACGGAAATGCGAACGCTTGATCCGCCAACATCACCATCAAAGTTGGCATAATTGCCAGTGTCAAAGGCACTTTAATACTGATGATTGTGCCTTTTCCTTTGTGAGATTCAATGTTAATGGTGCCGTTAAGCTGGGTGATTTTAGTTTTAACCACGTCCATACCAACACCTCGACCAGAGATGTCAGAAATTTGATCTTTGGTAGAAAAACCAGGCGCAAAAATTAAATTAAAACAATCGTTGTCAGACAGGCGATCAGCGGTATCTTGGTCCATGACGCCTTTTTCTACTGCCTTACGGCGTAAAACATTGGCGTCCATGCCTGCACCGTCATCTTCAATACGCAGCAGAATATGATCACCTTCTTGCTCCGCAGACAAAGTGATAGTACCAATGCGCTGCTTGCCATTAGCTTCGCGCTCAGCAGGTTCTTCGACACCGTGATCAACCGAATTACGCACTAAGTGAACTAACGGATCGGCTAATGCTTCGACTAAGTTTTTATCCAGATCGGTTTCTTCGCCGCGCATTTCTAAATTGATTTCTTTTTTCATTTGGCGCGCTAAATCACGTACCACACGAGGAAAACGACCAAATACTTTTTTGATCGGTTGCATACGAGTTTTCATGACCGAGGTTTGCAAATCACCCGTTACCACATCCAAATTGGCGACCGCTTTGGCCATCGACTCGTCTGTGCTTTTGAGTCCTAGACGGACTAAGCGGTTGCGAACCAATACAAGCTCACCCACCATATTCATAATGTCGTCTAAGCGCTTGGTATCGACTCGAACCGTCGTCTCGGCGACAATTTCTTTGTCGGCTTTGGGCGCTTCTTTAACCACTGAGGCTGGTGCTGCTGAGACTTTGGCGGTTGCAGCTTGAGGTTTTTCTGGAGCTTTAGCTGCTGGTGCAGAGCTGCCGTTAACAACCGCACTCACTGGCGCAGTTTTGTCGGTAGTTTTTGAAGTGGTTAGTTCTGATGGCGTGACATCCGCACTACTGTGCTTGCCTTTACCATGGAGGCGATCCAATAACTCTTCAAATTCAGAATCGGTAATTTCATCACTGTTACTCGCTTTATCTTCACTATTTTTTGAAGAAACAGTGTTTGGTTGCGCAGCGGTTTTTGCAGATTCGGATTTTTCTGCGCTCGTTGCAGACTTACCATTCCCATGCAATTGGTCCAATAACGCCTCAAACTCATCATCGGTAATGTGATCAGATTGAACAGATGTTGCACTGGTATCCGATACTGGTTCGGAAGATTTATCAGCAGTCGTACCGTGCAGCGTATCCAATAAATTTTCAAATTCTTGATCGGTAATTTCATCGGAAGCAGCGTCGACATTATCTGCATTATTTTCTATAACATTTTCATTAGTAACGGACAGATTGTCCGCAGCACTGACAGTTTCTTCAGTGGCAGCCTCATCATCTACGGTACTTGCAGCAGGCGCAGGAGAGGCGAATTCTTGTAAGCGTTGCAAAAGAACTGGGTCTGCATGCTCAGGTGCTTGGCCAGCACGCACAGAAGCAAACATATCATTGACAGAGTCCAATGCCTGTAGCACAACATCCATTAATTCAGCATCAACTCGGCGAAATCCGTTGCGCAAATTATCGAATACGTTTTCCGCGATATGACAGCACTCAACCAAAGCATCGAGTTGTAAAAATCCGGCACCCCCTTTTACGGTATGGAAGCCACGGAAAATAGCATTTAATAAATTCTTGTCATCTGGACTTTGTTCCAAATCCACAAGCTGTTCTGACAATAATTCGAGGATTTCACCCGCTTCGACCAAAAAGTCTTGAAGAATCTCTTCATCCGCATCGAAACTCATTCACATGCTCCTCTAAAAACCTAAGCTCGACAGTAGATCATCTACGTCATCTTGGTTGCTTACTGTTGAACTGCTTGAATTAATTTGGGGTCCATCGGCAACAATGTCTAGTTGATCTGAGGACTTAGTATTTTCATCTTTTGCCGACTCATGACTGATACCCGTGATTTGATCGACACTCGCGGCCATGGATACCAAACTTACCAGTCGCTTTTCAACATCAATAATTAAATCTGCGACTTTATGAATTATTTGGCCGGTTAAATCTTGAAAATCTTGTGCCAACACAATTTGCGAAATTTTATCTCTCAACTCGTTAGAGTGTACGGCGGTATTATCTAAATAGTGACCAATATCTCGGGTCAATTCTCGAAAGTCATCCGGTGATAATTCACGACGTAAAAACTGTTGCCACCGCTTAGATAATTCATTCGATGACTCGCTTATTTCATTCACTAAAGGAACGCTGGCATCGGCTAAATCAAGTGTTGTATTGGCTGATTTACCTGTCATTTCTAAAACGTAGGTAAGTTTGTTTCTCGTATAATCCAAATCCGATGACGTGTTTTCACCATCAATATCTATGTTGCGAATTGAATCATGCAATGCGCGTGTTAGCTTTCCGATTTCATTAAATAGCGTTTGATCTCGAACACTATTAAGCGTATTCACCAAAGCCAACGCACTTTTCACATCACCCTTATCAAGTTCACTTAATAAGTTCTCAGCCAGAGTTTTCATTTCGGCGCTTAATGGATTGGTATTTATTTCTCGATTTGTATGCACCTGGCGTTCCCTCTTTAGCTCTCGACTCGTTCGAAAATCTTATCGATTTTCTCTTTAAGCACCGCGGCAGTAAAAGGTTTGACCACATACCCATTCACGCCAGCTTGTGCCGCCGCGACAATTTGATCACGCTTAGCTTCGGCCGTTACCATAAGTACTGGCAAGTTTTTTAAGCGCTCATCAGCACGAACGTGTTTGAGTAAATCCAATCCCGTCATGCCAGGCATGTTCCAATCGGTGACTAAGAAATCAAAGTCACCGTTTTGAAGCATTGGCAAAGCCGTTGTTCCATCATCGGCCTCTTGGGTATTAGTAAAGCCCAAATCGCGCAATAGGTTTTTTACAATTCGTCTCATCGTTGAAAAATCGTCAACGATCAGGATTTTCATGTTTTTATCCAAGGTGACCTCCAGCAATCGACTTTTCGTATGCAGCCGCTCCTAAAACAAGTGTAGTCTGACATGCGGCTTTAGCCAGTGAGAAAATACGAAAAGGAAGTTTATTTTTGCGGCCTATTTTGAATAGACCGAGAAGGCTATTACAGAGAAAGATAACAGAAGGGATTGATTGAATTAACTGATCCAATCACCAAGACGAGAGCGCAATCGATGCGCCGCTTGACTTTGCAGTTGACTGACACGGGATTCACTGACACCAAGCACAGCACCAATTTCTTTTAAATTCAATTCTTCGTCATAATATAAGGCAAGTACCATTTGCTCGCGTTCAGGCAGTCCTTGTATCGCACTCGCAAGATGCTTTTGAAAATCTTCGCGTTCAACACCTTGCATTGGATTTGGCGATGTTTCTGTCAGAATCTCATAGCCTTGTTCACTTTTTTCCAATACTTCTTCATAACTGAATAGTCGACATCCCGCACTGTCTTTTAACATGCTGTGATAATCGTCTTGACTCATGCCTAAAGCTTCTGCCACTTCGTGATCTTCAGCATCTCGGCCCTTCACAGACTCAATATTTTTGATGGCATCCGCCACAAGTCGAGCGTTACGATGAACTGACCGTGGCGCCCAATCGCCACGACGGACTTCGTCAATCATTGCGCCACGAATACGAATACCCGCATAGGTTTCAAAACTAGCGCCTTTGCCGCCGTCATATTTTCTGGCAGCTTCGATTAAACCAATCATGCCCGATTGGATTAAATCATCGAGCTGAACGCTGTCATGCAGACGTCCCAGTAAATGATGGGCAATGCGCTTCACCAGTACGGCATGTTCGCGCACAATCGCATCTAAATTGGTGTTGTCTACGTCAGAATACACTTGGCAACTTCCACTCAGCACAGGTTAGACCCCAACTTGATGAACCAGACGATCAACAAAAAACTCTAGATGACCGCGTGGTGACGATGGTAATGGCCAAGCATCTACTTTCTTTGCCATCGCTTTAAACGCCAGCGATGCTTTCGCTCTTGGGTAGGCATCCAAAACGGCTTTCTGTCGTTGTACCGCGCGTTTGACCGCATCGTCTTGAGGAATAGCGCCCACGTATTGCATCGCCACATCTAAAAAGCGATCCGTCACCTTGGTCAGTTTTCCAAACAAAGCAATACCCTCTTGCGGGGAGCGCACCATGTTCGCCACCACACGAAAACGAAACACACCATAATCGCGACTTAATAATTTAATTTGCGCATAAGCATCGGTAATCGAAGTGGGTTCGTCTGTGACCACCACCAATACTTCTTGCGCAGCACGAACAAAACTCATCACCGTGTCGGAAATGCCGGCGGCGGTATCAACAATTAATACGTCGACATCGTCACCAATTTCACTGAACGCTTGAATCAGTCCAGCATGTTCCATGCTGTTAAGCTGGGATAGTTTTTGGGTACCCGAAGACGCCGGCACAATCCGAATACCACACGGACCTTTCACCATCACTTCACGTAAATCACATTCGCCTTGTAATACATGTTCGATGGTTTTGTTGGAGCTAATACCTAATAAAATGTCGATATTTGCAAGTCCCAAATCCGCATCTAATAAAACGACACGGCGACCCATTTCGGCCAAAGCGATGCCTAAGTTTACTGAGACATTACTCTTACCAACGCCGCCTTTTCCACCAGTAACCGCGATAACTTGAACCGGATGTATTGCCATGAAAAGTTATACCCCGTAATGAATATTGTGTTGTTGATTACTATCGTTCATCGCATCGGCTGCCTGCCAACGAGTCCGCGCCATGCGCGCCATTTGTTCTGCTAATTTCACCA
>JARGOI010000219.1 GCA_029212275.1 Thalassolituus sp. | reverse complement strand
AACGTTGATGCCTCGCAAAGCAAAGGCAACCGCATCAGCAACGTGGAAGTTAATCCACAAGTGAATGCTAGCTGGGCAGCGTTGGATACTGCTGCAACTTATCGCGTGGTCACCAACAACTTTATCGCTTCTGGCCAAGACGGCTACACTACCTTCAGTGAGCCTTACGATGCCGGTGAATTTGAAGATACTTTCACCGAATATGCCCAAGGCTTTATCGATTATGTAGAAGGTCTCACCGAAGCAAGCCAAGAAGTAGGCAAGTTACCGGTCAATGAATACTCAACACAGCTATTTATTGATGCCAGTGGCTGTAACCACACAACAGGGGCTGGTTGTTCGGTCGAGTAAATCGAATTAACGATTAAAAACGGGAGCCAAGGCTCCCGTTTTTTTTGCTTAAACATTAACAAGCTTAGCAATTATGTCTATTGATCTATGTTGTCACTCAGCTCTTGGATTCTAATATCAAAGAGTAAGTATCGATATGACTCGTGCGGCTCTTGCATATGCAGCTTTCACTTTTCACTCCCTGAATTATGCAAAGGGATCTAGGAAAATATATATCTATAGTGATATTGTGATGTTAAACCTCGATATCCATTAATAACTATTTATAATCAAAATAGGATATCGGATGAGGGATGCCGAATATGTTTTTAGAAAATTTTAGTTTACCGATACGGGTTGCTCTGCTCGGTACCTTAGGCTTTAGTGCTTGGCTAATTGCATTCGTTAGAATTTTTTTCCATAGCGCAGACATAGGCAGTACTGATCATATTGTCATGGTCTTACTTGCCTTGTTAAACGGCGTGTTTTTTATAATTAACACGGTTGCTCAACTGCGCTTTATGCTAAGGCACAAGATGCAATGGATATTGAATAACCGCGATATTATTTGTTGGGTAACTTTGCTCGTAGCCTATGTTTCTACCTGCGTTATTCAAATAATTTGGCGTCCAGATGTTCTCGATGTATTTCTATTATCCTTCCTGATTGTTATTCATTCCATCCATACGATACGTTTTACAGCTGTCATCAGTGTATTTGCATTGGTGATATCTTCTGTGGTGTACGGCTGGCTATATGGAGGCGAAGCCGGTTTTTATGTTGCTGCTTTCGTGATGATTCAAAAATTGGTGTTGTGGGGTTTAGGTCTTGGTGTTTTACGCGAGTTACTTGAAACCAACAAGTTGAAGGTCAGTACCGCTAAGTTAACTATCGCACAAGCGCGACTTGAAGAATCAAGTCGTAGTGAAGAACGGCGAAAAATCCGTCAGGATTTGCATGACAAAATGGGCCATGAATTAGCAGCAATGAATATAAATTTGCAGATATTAGAACATAAATATCCAAACAAAGCAGAAGAAGAAAAACTCGCTTTAGAGCAAGCTCAGGCTTCTTGTCAGCGTTTATTTAGCACTTTGGGCGAAGTGGTTGGCGAGTTACGTAAACAAACCAATGAACACTTTTACGACCAGTTGCGCAGTGTAATAGATAAAGTCCCAAAGTTAGAAATTCATCTTGAATGTAATTCTGATATTCGAATTCAAGACGATGTTGTTGCCGATAATCTGCTCTGTTGCATCCAAGAAGGCATTACCAATATCTTAAAACATAGCCACGCCACCAAGGCTTGGGTGACACTTTTTTCCGATGACGAACAATTGAAAGTAATTATTCGTGATAATGGTAGAGCAATAGCAGGCGCAAAGGTAGGCAATGGCTTGAATGGTATTTATGGTCGTATGAAAAATATCGGAGGCGATGCAGTCACCGGAAATTCTGAGCAAGGCGGTTTTAAATTGTCATTAAATTTGCCAAAGAGTGTGCTGATATGACAAATATATTGTTAGTTGATGACCAAACTATTGTGTTACAAGGCATTGCCAAATTACTCGAAGTCTCTGGGAAAGTTAATATTTGTGCCATGCTCGACAGTGGTGAAGCATGCCTAGAATACTTAGGCTCTAATCCCCCACCTGATATTATACTGCTCGACATTCATATGCCTGGAATGAAAGGCTTAGATGTTCTCAAAAACATCAACAAGACCTATGATGTACCGGTAATATTCCTGACCACTTTCGACGATGAATACCTGTGCCAGCAAGCGGCTGAACTAGGAGCCAAAGGTCTGCTGAAAAAGAGTATTGGCTTAGAAGAGCTGCTCTTGAGCGTGATGAAAGTTGCAGCCGGTGGCCATTTATTCCCAACGATCACTTCTAAAAACATCAACCACATCACGCCTCAGGAAGAACTAATTGCACATTCATTGGTGCAAGGTAAAACCAATAAAGAAATTGCCGAAACACATCATCTAAGTCCTGGAACCGTGCGTAATTATGCCTCGAATTTGTTCGGAAAATTGGGGGTGCGAAATCGTTCTGAAGCGGTTGTAAAGTTGAAAGAGCGCGGCTTTTTTTGATGGGGCAAAATCACCATTTTTTTATCCTCTCTTGTTGATTAGTGACATTTGTCACTACTGATTCTCTGACCTATTAGGTCTGATAAGGATTGGAGTACGGGCGCGACTGAAAAATTCAGAGGTGCCCCAACTCTCCAACTCATTGGATCGCATCGAACCACTGTCGTGATGGTATAGAGAGAATAAAAATGATAATAAAAATAATACGCAGACTATTGCCACTGATGGCAAACGAAGCCGCAAACAGTAAAAAAACAAAATTCGACATTAAAGATATAACAGTCGCCTGTATCGTCGCTTTTAGTTTGGGCGCTCAATTCGCCTATGCTGGTTACAAATTACCCGCTGGTGTGCCAGACACGTTTAGCAGTAAAGCGAATTACACCTTGTTTGAAACTGTTCCTGTTAGACCAATGGCATTGAGTGCCGATGGTCAGCATTTATATGTGCTCAATACCCCCGATGACCGTCTCGAAATTTACGACATCACCAATAATGGTTTAACACAGAGTGGCTCGGTTGCAGTGGGTATGCGGCCAGTAGCTATTGCCCAAGCGCCAGACGGCAAAGTGTGGGTGGTAAATTTTTTATCGGATAGCGTCAGTGTGGTCGATCCCAATAGTCAAAGGGTAGAAAGAACCTTGCTGGTCGGCGATGAACCGCGAGACATTGTTTTTGCTGGCCCAAATTCTGACCGCGCTTTTATCACCACCGCACATCGTGGCCAAAACACTCTGATCGATCCCCAAACCTTCACGCCTTCCGTCGGTCGTGCAGATGTATGGGTCTTTAACAGCAATAACCCCGGCAATGGCACCAAAACGACTCCGCTTAACATCCTTACTTTTTTTGCCGATACGCCACGCGCACTGGCTGCCACTCCTGATGGCAAACGCGTGTATGTCGCGACGTTTAACTCTGGTAACCAAACCACGACGATTCACGAAGGTGCAACTCTAGACTACCCAGAAGAAAATGCTCACGGTGAAGCGCAACCAAAGAAAAGTAAAATCGTAAAATACATAGATGGACAATGGATTGATTCCGTCGGTCGCGATGTGAGTGAGCAAATCAATTTTAATTTACCCGACTACGATGTGTTTACCATCGATGCCACGCCTTCAATGCCCGTTGCTGTTAATGACAATGGGGCGCCGGTATCGGGTGTGGGAACAACGTTATTTAACATGGTTGTTAATCCCGTAACTGGCAAACTCTATGTGTCAAATACCGAGGCAAATAACCTTAAACGATTTGAAGGACCGGGGTTAGATCCAGAATACAACACTACCAATCGTGGTGATTTTGTCCGCAGCCGAATTACCGTAATTGATGATGGCACAGCCACGCCACGTCACCTGAATAAACACATAGATTACAGTCGTTGCTGTGAGGCGACAGGCAACGCCGAGGCAAGAAAGAGCCTTGCCTTACCGCGTCAAATGGCGATCAGTAATGATGGTGAACGCCTTTATGTGGTGGCGCTTGGCTCAGCGAAAGTAGGCGTATTCGACACCTACGCTTTAGAAACCGACAGCTTTATTCCTTCGGAAACGAATCAAATTCAATTATCGAATGGTGGTCCATCGGGTTTGGTTTTAGATGAAGCGCGAAATCAACTGTATGTGCGCACGCAATTTAATAATGGCATCGCAGTGATCAATCTCAGCGATAATAGTGAAGTGCAAACGATCGCCATGCACTCACCAGAGCCAGACAATATTGCTCAAGGACGAGCTTTTTTATACGACGCCTTTAACACCAGCAGTCATGGCGACTCGGCCTGTGCTAGCTGCCATGTTGATGGCGACATAGATCACATTGCATGGGATCTTGGCGACCCAACTGCGGAAACCCGAGATATTCCAGGCAGCTGGTTATCACGCACTGGGATCGCTATTTTATTGCCCACTAACTCCACCGTTAATGCGATTGAAACCTGCGCTATTATCCCGTTCAACTTATTGCCCTGCGCTGATGAACAGTCGTTTCATTTCAATTCTCTGAAAGGACCAATGCTGACCCAAACGATGGCAGGCATGGATAATCACGGACCGATGCACTGGCGCGGTGATCGCACCGGTGGCGAAGCTTGGTACGCAGGAAAACAACCGAACGACGGTATGTTTGACGAGCGCGTCGCTTTTGCTGGATTTAACGCGGCATTTCCAGGACTGTTAGGACGCGACTCGAAAATCACCGATGAAGAACTGAGAGTATTTACCGATTTTTCCCTAGCAAATACCTTGGCGCCCAATCCACACCGTAATCTTGATAACTCTTTAACCGAACGTCAGGCAAAAGGTAAAGAGATATTCTTTGGTGGTCCAGACGGCGATCGCTTAACGGATATCACGCGCAATTGCAGCGGTTGTCATATTACCGACCTCAAAGGTAACGAAGAATTTGGGGTAGCACAGCCAGGATTTTTTGGTTCTGATGGTCGTTATGCGTTTGTATTCGAACCTGAAATGCTCAAGGTTCCTCATTTACGTAATGTCTATCAACGTGTCGGTATGTTCACCATGCATGACAACCATGTGCAAATGGAATGGGAAGGTAAAACCTATGACATGCC
>JARGOI010000218.1:1823-5008 GCA_029212275.1 Thalassolituus sp. | reverse complement strand
CGTGAAGCAACCTTACGCATGCAGGAAAAAGCAAAGTCCCTAGGTGCAGAAACGATATACAACGTAAAGTACGAAACGTCGCGCATTGGCGAAAATGCTGGCAAGGGGTTAGGCTCGGTGGAAGTACTCGCTTACGGTACAGCGCTTACAGCACCAAAAACAACTCTCTAAGTATTAGTATTATGAATTTTCCCAAGGAAAATCCGCGCTTTCCCGACAGCATAAACAACGCTCACGAAAATCCGTTTGTCGATTTTTTGCTCATGGCCGCAGGGCTGTTAACTTTGATCGTGTTCATGTCGTTTGCTATTGGCTGGAGCGCTTCTTGGCTTGGGCCTCTTATTCCCTATGATTGGGAACCCAATATTTCCCTTGGGCAGCATGACACTCTCTCTGACGATAATCTGAAAATTCAAGACTACCTTACTGAACTAACTGAGCGCCTCTCCAGTGATACAGAAACCGATTATCCAGTAAAGGTCCACTGGTTACCTGAAATACCCGATGCAAACGCATTCGCGACCTCTGGCGGCCATATTCATGTGACACGCGGACTACTCGATTCGGTTTCAAGCGAAAATGGGCTAGCTATGGTACTGGCTCATGAATATGCCCATATTGAAATGCGCCATCCTGCGATGCTGATGCTAAAGCAACTTGGCCACACCATTTTATACATGGCGCTTGGCTTAGGAGATTCTGGCGCAGGTTCTTTGGCGCAAAACACGGGCTTTGTTAGTTTGATGTCGTTCAGTCGAGAGATGGAACGCGCGGCAGATAACAGGGCTTTAGAATTGTTAGAAAAGGAATACGGCCATACCAATGGCGCCAGCGAGTTGTTCAAAAGCTTATTAGACAAAGAGATGCCAAGCGGTATCGCATTAGAACGGCTTCAGGGGTGGTGGCAAAGCCATCCAGCCACCTTGGAGCGCATTGAAAATATTGAACACAAAAAAAAGGACGGCAGATTCGATCAGAACCTCCGCCCTCTTCCTGCTTGGCTTTCAGTCGCTTTAGACACAACTAAAAGTTAACCTCACTTCAAATTATCTAAGTAACGTTCGGCATCCAGTGCAGCCATGCAGCCGGTCCCAGCCGAGGTAATCGCTTGGCGATAAATGTGATCACTGACATCACCTGCAGCAAACACACCAGGGATACTGGTTTGCGTTGCGTTACCAGATAAACCACTTTCAACAACAATATAGCCGTCTTTCATGGTTAGCTGCTCGGCAAAAATTTGCGTATTCGGAGAGTGGCCGATCGCCACAAAAATACCTTCTAATTCCAAATGCTCAGTCGCACCAGTCTCGCGATTTTTGATACGCATGCCAGTGACTCCCATCTCATCACCCAGCACCTCGTCCAATTCGCTGTTCCAGCGCAAAGTTACATTGCCATTTTTAGCTTTATCTAACAGCTTATCTGCCAATATTTTTTCACTACGGAAACTGTCACGACGGTGAACAACGACCACCTCTGATGCGATGTTTGACAAATACAACGCCTCTTCTACAGCAGTATTACCACCACCAATCACAGCGACACGTTTTTTGCGATAAAAGAAACCATCACAAGTCGCACACGCGGACACACCCTTGCCTTTGAAGGCTTCTTCGCTTTCCATACCTAAATACTTAGCACTGGCGCCGGTGGCGATGATTAATGCATCACAAGTGTAGTCGCCGGTGTCTCCTTTGAGCTGGAAAGGACGTTGTTGAAGATTCACAGAACTGATTTGATCAAACACCACTTCGGTTTCAAACCGCTCAGCGTGCGCTTTCATGCGTTCCATCAACTCTGGACCTTGAACTCCCATGGCATCGCCCGGCCAGTTATCCACTTCTGTCGTGGTGGTTAATTGTCCACCCATTTGCATGCCGGTAATAATCACAGGATTAAGATTGGCACGAGCGGCATAGACGGCTGCGGTATAACCAGCAGGCCCAGAACCTAAGATCAGAAGTTGTACATGACGCGGTTCACTCATCAGGAGTCTCCGAAAGAGGAAAATGAAAAAAAGAATGCCATTATAGGCAAATACGACTCCCCTCGTAAGGTGCAGCTTAGATAGATTTCAGCTTTCTTTATTACTTTTCTTAGGACATAAACGGCCTATTACAACATTTAACAAAATACTTTATCCGTATTTAAAATATGAAAATCATACACTTATATCATTCCATCAGCATTGAAGGTGAAAACGACAATTTACCTACGTTGAGAGATAACAAGTCATGGTTCAAAGTTACTCACGTGCTTTCATCTTTGCAAAAGGTTTCAACATGACTAAACAACGTGAGATTCAACAAAAGTCCAGACTGGGTACTCTTTTAGTTCACAAAGGACTCATTAGCCGCCAACAGCTGAATCAAGCTTTGGATATTCAGGCCAGTAGTCAGCTTCGCTTAGGTGAAATTCTAGTTAGTCATGGCTGGATTTCAGAACACGATCTTAAACACGCCCTTCGAAAACAGTCGACTTATCGTATGGTTGCTGCTGTTGGTGCGTTTATGTTGGGGCCCATTCAGCCTTTCATAGCAAGTGCACATGCCACGCCACTGACTTTGGAAAAATCAGTTGAGCATCGCGGTGGATTACAGGCAATGAATGATCTAGCAATGAGTCATGTAAGTGCTCAAGGGATCGCGGATAATCTTAACTATTTGGTTGGCGCAACCAATGGTGAAGGACCCAAAGGCGAACTTGGTGAGACCACCTTTATGACCACCCTGCAATCGCTGTTCCCAGCAATGCAGTTTCTATCTGATTACACAATTTCTGACGTTGAGTATTTTGATGACGGCAAGCCTGCAATGAACATCAATGACGATGGCAGCATCAGTTTAAAATTGCCTAAACGTATTGGTGAGATCGCCTTTCGTAACTTGCAAATTGCAGGACCCAGCAGCGCACCGCTAGGCGACTTGGTGTTGAAAAATGTACGCATATCTGAAGGCAGTTCTGTAACGATAAATGTGCGTCACTAACAAATAAGTATTTTGCTAAAAAAAAAGGAGCCATAACGGCTCCTTTTTTATTTTATCTAGATTAATCGTAACCGATCATCAAAGGTACAAACGCCACTATTAACAAGGCTGTCGCCATAGTGACAACGGGAAGTAGAATTTTCTCGTTGCGATACCAAAAATTATGGCCTTCTTTCTTCGATAGCTCGACCTCTT
>JARGOI010000218.1:0-1723 GCA_029212275.1 Thalassolituus sp. | reverse complement strand
TTCTCGTTGCGATACCAAAAATTATGGCCTTCTTTCTTCGATAGCTCGACCTCTTCCTCGCCAACAACTTGCCGGGTCAATAGATGGTTGAGTGCCACGGGCGGACTCAAGTAGCCTAATTCGAAGGCAACCAGTGTGACCATCCAGAAGTGAATGGGGTTAATTCCACTTTGATAAGCCACAGTGGTTAATGTCGTGGTCACTAAAATAACCGCGCCATAAGGATCCATGACCATACCAATGATAACCAAGATAGTGACCAGCAACGCCATCGCAATCCAGATAGAGCTGAACTCAGCAGGGACGAAAGACATAATCTCAGCTCGCTCGATAACACCACCCAAGGCGACCGACATGCCCATTAACATCAACAAAGCACCGATATGACCTGTAGTTTCAGTCGTAGCTTCACGAACTGTTTTTTCTAAAGAGTCATTACCATGACGAATATCCATCCAACCATCGGTCAGGCGTTTTTCAACATAATCAGCGTTCATATTTTCACGCTTTAATATGCCTTTTTCTTGATTGATACGCTCGTAGAACAACACCACTAGCAACAGTACTGGCAAAATAATTGGCGCTGAGAACTCATCCAAATAGGCATTCAACAGCACTGCGTAAATTACCAAAGTGATGCTTATCAAAATAACATAAGGAATTAGAGGTTTTAACGCTTCTTTAAACTCTGGCCAGACTAAACTGTTGTCGCGTTTTATTGCATTTGCTTCAGGAACAGACTGTCGCGTTAACAGTGCAAAGAATGCAAACAATACAGTTGTTAAGAAGAATACTTTAACGCCCCATCCGAATAACTGATCTGTCGTCACCTCGTTGTTTAAAGCCGCAACGATCACCACCAATAAGCATGGACGTAAAACAACACCTAAAGAGCCAGACATCGCTGTCGCTGCAAGTGCTAATTGACGGCGCGCGCCTGCACGACGTAACTCGTGGTAAATCAAACCACCTACAGCAATAACAAAGATACCTGAACCACCGGTATACGCGGTAGGGACTGCAGCCAATGCGACAACAGCCACTGCGAGCATTTCTGGAGGTAGATTAAAAGGTCGGAAAATATTAAATACTTTTTGAGCCAGCTCTGTGCGCTTCAGAAGCATACCGATCCAAACGTATAAACCAACGTTTAGGAAAAGTTGCGATAACTCCATCATCTGGTTGAGATAAATACCAATACCGGCAGGATGACCGACATATAGAAAGTAAACGCCAGAAATTAACGCCATCGTCGCGTAAAGAGGAATTGCTAACGATGCTTTACCAATCGAACCGCCTTCTTCGGCATCTTGAGGAACGACAATTATTTGGTAGAGACTTAATAAAAGAGTGACACCAAAACCAACAATCCACAGATAGTGTCGAATAAAGTGTTCGGTAGGAACCTCTAATCCAGCACTAAAGGCCACATTTTTAAAACTATAAACTGAATAGAATAGAACAGACAAGGCAACCAACTGCGCAAACGCCGACACCCGATAATCCAGCTTTGTAATGGCAGGACGCAACGCAATATGATGACGGCGAGCAAGAGTGGTTAACCCACAAATCAGAACCAGAATTGATAGCATGATGCGTTGGGAAGCCATACCCAATTCGCCAAAATCGGACACACCAAGCTCTATTGCGCGAAAAAATTTAACCGCAGGGGTAATACGATCTTTGGTTTCCATGTACTGATCGAATTTAACTTGGCACTGCT
>JARGOI010000217.1:3879-5034 GCA_029212275.1 Thalassolituus sp. | reverse complement strand
GGTTTGATACTGGCGACGTCGCAACCCTAGACGAAAATCGATACATGCAAATTGTTGATCGCTCGAAAGACGTGATTAAGTCGGGTGGAGAATGGATTAGCTCAATCGACTTAGAAAACACCGCAGTTGGCCATCCAGGCTTGGCAGAATGCTGTGTCATTGGTGTCGCGCATCCCAAATGGACCGAACGTCCTTTGTTGCTAGCAATTAAACAAAAAGATGCAGACGTTGATGAAGAGAGTGTTCTCAATTACCTCGATGGTAAAATTGCCAAATGGTGGATGCCAGATGCGGTTGTGTTTGTCGAATCATTGCCGCATACCGCCACTGGGAAGCTATTGAAGATGGATTTGCGCAAAGAGTATGAAGATTACTTAACTAAAAAGTGATCATTGCGTTTCGCCACAATCACTGATGATTCAGTGGCTGTGGCCTTTTAATACTTAAGAATAAATTCCTACCACCATAATTTCGTCGCTCTTCTTTATGCTTCTTTTTTTAACGCAGCGGTTTGTGTTTTAAAACCTTTAAGTGAACATTAGATAAAAATCTATTTTTTACTGTTGTTAATTACTAGGGAGGCTACCTTTTCATAGACAATGGGGGTGATTGTCTATGAAAGTGTTGAGTCATCTAATTATACAGCGATTTTAAGTGAAGCCGCATTCTCAACGGGTGTTGGATGACCGATAAAATATCCTTGAGCTTTACCTACCCCAAGCTTTCTTAATTCCAGTAGTTCTTCTTCACACTCAACTCCTTCAGCAATCATCATACAGTTTATTGCTTTAGCAAACGCAATTAAAGCAGTAGCCAGTGCTCGTCTTCGGGTATCTAAATGTATGTTTCGTATTAAACTTATATCAAGTTTTATAATATCTGCACTAAGTTCAAGAATATGTTGAAAACTAGAATATCCAGCACCAGCATCATCAATTGCTAAGCGTATTCCCTTTTCTTGTAATGGTTTTAAAGCTTCGCGAAATATCGAATAATCTTCGATGGGAGCGTGTTCTGTAATTTCAAGTACAATGCGATGGTGAGGAACGTTTGCTAAGATTCTTTCTATAGCACCATTCATAATATATTTAGGAGATGTGTTTAGAGAAATGTACATGTCATTAGGAAATTTTTTTAAATCTTCAATTGAAGATT
>JARGOI010000217.1:0-3779 GCA_029212275.1 Thalassolituus sp. | reverse complement strand
CAATTGCAGATTCAATTGCAGATTCAATTGCAGATTCAATTGCAGATTCAATTGCAGATTCAATTGCCATCACTTCAAGCTCTTCACAAAGCCCTACTTGAGCTGCTTCATTAAACCACTCATTAGGTGGTCTATAGGGCTCAGGAGTGAAGCGAGAAAGTGCTTCAAACCCACTGATAGTATCAGTGTTCAGGTCATATATGGGTTGGTAATGCATGGCTATTGAATTGTTATTTAGTACCGATTGAATTCTATTCTTTAATTGTTTTTCTAATAAGTTTTCTTTGATATTTGTATCAATTAATTTATCTGTGATTTCAGAAAATGTATGCAATAACATTAAATCACGTTCCGTAAGAGAGATATCGGGTTCATTTTTGAAACAACAAAAAGTACCGTAGGTTTCTCCGTTACTGAGTTTTATTGGAACACCTAAATAAGAACCAATGTTTAATATATTTATGACATCAAGGTCGTAAGTGATGGAATTTCTTGATGTGTCATTGATAATGCTAGGAAGAATGCCATCGACAATTTTTTTGCAATATGTTTGTTCGAGAAAATCGCCAGTATTAATCTTAGATAGGAGTGAATTGTTTTCCGAATCAATGAACTTGAATATGCGCTTTTCTTTTGTGAATTCAGAAATAAAAGCTACATCCATATTAAGATGAAGACGAATGATTTTAAGAATTTCTTGCAAGTTGCTATTGAAAGAATCTTTTTGATTAGCGATGTTCCTAATGATTAACTCGGATAATCCGGTGCTGTTCATTTATAAGCCTCTTACTTTATAGTCGATATGTAGCTATTTTAAATCTTCTTAAACTCATAATTTTAGATCAGTTCTATGGTATTGCTATTTTGTAGTGTAGGTTTTTATTAAAAAACTACAGATTGTATGTGAATCAACTCCCCCCAATGCTGGTGAATGGACGGTAGCTATTGTTAGGACTATTAAACTTCCACTGAAGTTCTGCTATATGCGTTGTCCTAACCCGACACATGCTAAAACTAATGACATACCGAAAAGTTGCCCTAAGCTATGTTTTCCGACAATAGCAAGCACGGTAACCAACGGGTTCACCAACCCTAAGAACTCAGTCGTTGGATTGGGATAACCTCAGTTGCTCGAAACCATGCCTAACAACCAACATTCATTCCGATAAGGCAAAATGGGCCAAATTATAACTATGGCAGTATGGTAGCAAACTTAATACTGGAACCTAGCGACGACGAAAATTAACTTACAGCAGTAAACCCCCTCCCATATCAAACAACTGAGCACGGGTTAACCGCTTATGAATAATGCTTTGCTTTAATGTTACAAAGGATCAGATCTATCGTTGGAATGTATGCTTGGTTGCGGAAGAGTATTTTGTACAGAATTGCAGATTGGCCCGTGTAAGAAGTCGAATTAAAGATTATTGATGACGTAGGCAATCGTCTTCTAGCAGATGGAAAAGCATTCGGTCGATTAATAATTCGTAGCCCATGGATAGCCAAAGGCTATTATATAAGCGATGATATCGTCGTGTTTGTTGAATCATGGCCATATGCCGCGACCGGTAAATTACTAAAAATGGGCTTACGCAAAGAATAAGAAGACTTCTTGATGTAAATATTTGGCTAAATTTCTTTCTACTTCCAAGAGTAATGCGTGGTTGTAGAAAAAATAGTGTCACTATTATGTTTTGGTCTTCGCTAGTAATAATCTAACTTAAATGAAAATTAAATAAATAGGAATTCTCATTTTTTATCGATAAAAAAGTTAGAACACCGAGTATTCTAGATTGATTTATTAAATCGTAATCAGCAGCTTACTCGATAATAATTAAAATAATACCGAGAAACTTTATTTATGATGAATAAAAAACCATCTGACTTACTCACTCTGTCTCGTCGTCGATTTCTTGGAATGTCGGCCCTAACCTCCGCATCGGCACTAGGTCTTACGACAATTTCCTTAACATCTGCCTCAAAAGCTCAAGCAGGCTGGTTTGATCGGACTGCTTTAGTTCAGCCGAGTGCACCTGACGGTATCGCTAACCTCTATCCGGCGATTGTTATTGGCTCGGGTTACGGAGGTGCCGTTTCGGCATTACGCTTAGGCGAAGCAGGCGTGCAAACTCTGGTTATTGAAATGGGCATGAATTGGAACCAAGAAGCCTCGGATGGCAAAGTCTTTTGTAAAATGACTAAGCCTGATGGCCGCTCCTTTTGGTTTAAAGACCGAACCGAAGCCCCTCTCGATAGCATGTTTGGTATCGATTTGGTTAACCGTAAGATTGAGCGCTACCCTGGTGTGCTTGATCGTGTGCAACACGATGGCGTTGATGTTTTTTTAGGTCGTTGTGTGGGCGGGGGGTCTGTTGTTAATGGCGGTATGGCGGTGACACCGAAACGTGACTACTTCGAAGCAATTCTTCCTGAAGTTTCCTCCGATGAAATGTATGACACTTATTTTCCTCGAGTGCGCGAAATGTTAAACGTTAATGAAGTACCTGAAGACGTTTACGCCTCGAAATACTATCTCTTCAGCCGTGTGGGAGAACGAACCGCAGAAAAAGCGGGTTATAAAATCGCGACGGTCCCAAACGTGTACGATTTTAATTACATGCGCCAAGAAATTGATGGTAAGGCAGAGAAATCAGGCATCGGTGCCGAAGTCATTTATGGCAACAATGCCGCCAAACAAAGCTTAGATCGTAACTATATTCCAGCCGCCATAGGCACGGGTAATGTGACACTGCGGTGCATGACAAAAGTAACGCGCATGCAGCAAGACGCTAACGGTATTTATCATCTCTCTTTGGAAACCATCGACGTCACAGGCGAGGTGGTGGAGACACTGAGTGTATCCTGCAACCAACTTTTCTTAGGTGCTGGTAGCGTTGGTACCAGTGAATTGCTATTACGTGCCAGAGAAATCGGCGATCTACCTAATCTGAGTTCTGAAATTGGTCAAGGCTGGGGAAACAACGGTAATTGTATGCTTGCCCGTAAAAATAAATTTTGGGACTACACCGGTGGCCAGCAGTCGGGCTTTCCTGTTCGCGGCATTGATAACTGGGATGACCCTAAATATCCTGCCTTTGCTGAGTTAGCGCCACTGCCTGCCGGTATCGAAACTTACACCAGTTTGTATTTGGCCATTACTAAAAATCCAGAACGTGGGTACATTAAATACAACGCAGAATCGGACAGTGCGACTGTCGTTTGGGGAGCTAATCAAGAACGCGTTGGTTTGGACATCGCAGAAGGGTTATTCGATAAAATCAACAAAGCCACCAGAACCGATTATCGCAAAGGGCTATTTTCAAATGGAACACACCATTCTGATCCATTCACCTATCATCCATTGGGCGGATGCCTGCTTAATAAAGTGACAGATAACTATGGACGGGTGAATGGTTATCAAAATCTATACATCACCGATGGTTCTTTGTTGCCGGGCAACGTGGGCGTGAATCCATTTCTCACTATCACCGCATTAGCCGAACGCAACCTTGAGCACATCATTACTCACGATATTTAATGATCAATCAGCTTTTTGCCCCGAATGATTTTGTGGATCAGGGGCAAGAAAATGGTGTGCTAGTTATATAACTTACGTTACCACCATGAAACAGAAGCTCTTCGCTCGGCTTCTTGTTTCAATGCTGCCGTCTGCGCTTCAAAACCTTCAAGTGCGAAATCATATGAGAAAGAAGCAAACGCACCGCAAAAGGTTTCTTCAGTTTCATAAAGCGTTGTTTTTAAATCAATTTTGCTGACTA
>JARGOI010000216.1 GCA_029212275.1 Thalassolituus sp. | reverse complement strand
CCGGTCGGTTCGTTGTTATTGCTATGGCCAACTTACTGGGCGATGTGGGTTGCAGCCGAAGGCGTGCCGTCCATTGCCAATATGGTTATTTTTACCCTAGGTGTCTTGTTAATGCGCGCGGCGGGTTGTGTCATTAACGACATCGCTGATCGTAAAGTTGACGGCCATGTTAAACGTACCGCTCAACGTCCGCTAGCCACCGGGGCAATACGAACCAAAGCCGCCGTTATTGGTTTTTTGGTCTTGTGCATACTGGCTTTTTTATTAGTTTTAAACACCAATACCTTGACCATTCAGTTATCTGTCGGCGGCGTCATATTGGCTTTTATCTATCCTTTTATGAAGCGTCATACCCATCTGCCCCAAGTCTTTTTAGGAGCCGCATTTTCTTGGTCAATTCCGATGGCATTTGCTGCAGAGTCAAATTCACTTCCGGCGGCGGTTTGGCTTTTATACGCGGCCAATCTTTGCTGGACGGTGGCCTACGATACCCTTTACGCCATGGTTGATCGCGATGACGATCTTGTTATTGGCGTGAAATCGACGGCTATTTTATTTGGGGCCTACGATATTTTCATGATCATTGTGCTGCAGGCGCTAGCAATAATCGCATTGCTGTTACTCGCGATACAAATTGACCTGGGCATCGTTTTTTATCTGGCGCTGCTTTTAGGTGCAGTATTTTTAATGGTGCTCAATGTCTCTGCCAAGGATCGTTCACGCGAACGCTGCTTCCGCGCATTTCGACTCAATCATTGGTTTGGTGCCATTGTTTGGCTTGGATTCATATTGAATTATGCGCTTGTTTAGCGCTGTTCGTAGGCTTGTCATATCTTTGTAACAAAGAGCGGTTGTAATGATACGGTAATAGTTACCCAATTGTGATAACCCTATGAGCTCTGCAGGTAAAAAAGTACTGATCGTTGATGACGAAGCCCCTATCCGCGAAATGATCGCGGTCGCATTGGAAATGGCAGGATACGAGTGTTTTGAAGCCGATTCGGTCCAACAAGCCCATCCAATAGTCATAGATCAACGTCCCGACATGATTCTTTTAGATTGGATGTTGCCAGGTGTTTCCGGTGTTGAATTTGCGCGTCGCTTAAAACGTGAAACCAATACCTCGGAAATCCCTATCATCATGCTTACCGCCAAAGGGGAAGAAGAAAATAAAATTCAAGGACTGGAGAGTGGCGCGGACGATTACATTACTAAGCCATTTTCACCACGCGAATTGGTCGCTCGTTTAAAAGCTGTATTACGAAGAGCGACACCTCTGGGGGTTGAAGAAAGTATCGAAGTGAACGGTTTGTTACTCGATCCTATTTGCCACCGAGTCATCGCTCACGATAAACCGGTCGACATTGGTCCAACTGAATATCGTTTGTTGCAGTTTTTCATGACTCACCAAGAACGTGCTTATTCACGCGCCCAGCTGCTTGATCAAGTTTGGGGTGGAAATGTTTATGTTGAAGAAAGAACCGTCGATGTTCACATTCGCCGCTTGCGTAAAGCACTCGGGATGGATCATGAAAACTTGATTCAAACGGTTCGTGGCACGGGATATCGTTTTTCGACCAAAGTTAGCTGATGATCGTTGCCGATTGGCGCAAAGAGCGTCGTAAGCTGATTGTTTTGCTCGTGGTCGCCGCCACTGGCATTAGTTGGTCTCCTTACCCTTTTTTGCCTCTGGCATTAGTGTCATTGACTATCTGCGGATGGTTTTTATGGCAAAGTAGCCGTCTGTTGCAGTGGCTAGACGCTATTAAGCAGGGCCAAAATACGTCCGTACACGCACCCTACTCCAGTGGTATTTGGGATGCATTATCCGGAGAGTTTTCGGCACTGGACAACAAAAATAGAACGCTCAAAATGCGTTTTAATGCGCTCAATGATCGATTGCAAGATTCAACTTCGGCGTTAGAAGATGGCATTGTTATGATCGATCGTCACGGTCATCTGGAATGGTGGAATGTCGCTGCAGAACGCTACCTAGGATTTCGCCGCGATGTCGATACCTTACAACCCATCACTAATTTATTACGCGCCCCTGAGTTTGTGGCCTACTTTTCTCGTCAGCAATACGATGAGCCTTTAGTCATCACCGCACCCAATAAGTCCGATATTTATCTAGAATTTCGTATCACCCCATTTGGGCGTAACGAACGACTCATTGTTATTAGCGACGTGACTCGGTTGCGCCAACTCGAACAAATGCGCAAAGATTTTGTCGCCAACGTCAGTCACGAATTGCGTACACCGCTAACCGTCATTAACGGCTATTTAGAAACCTTGCCTGATGTTTTGGTAGACGTTCTGGAAACACCTCATCCCGGCATCAATAAAATGATTGCGCAAATGCAGGGCCAAGGAACGCGCATGAGCGCCATTGTGCAAGATTTGCTGACCCTATCTCGCTTAGAAACAGATAAAACTGACGGCACAGAATTCATTGATGTACAGCAAATGTTGGGACTCATTGCCAGTGAAGTTCGCGCCATGTCAGGCGAACGTCATACCATCGATTTACAAATCGAAAGTCCCAAGCATTTGATTGGATTTGCCACTGAATTGCGCAGTGCCTTCACCAACTTAGCCGTCAATGCTGTTCGCTATACCCCTGATAAAGGGCGCATCGCATTGCGTTGGTATGATGATGGAAATGCTTTATGTTTTACCGTCGAAGACAACGGCTTAGGCATAGCGCCGCAGCATATTCCTCGTCTCACCGAGCGCTTTTATCGCGCCGATACCAGTCGCAGTAAAGAGACCGGCGGCACGGGCTTAGGCTTAGCAATCGTTAAGCATGTATTGCTACGGCATCACGGTGAACTCATTATCAAAAGCGAGCTAAACAAAGGCAGCTGCTTTACTGCCAAGTTCCCCCACGCTCAACAACAGACCTTTAAGCAGGCGCTTTGATCATGATGATTTCGATGAGTTAATACGTTTACGCTCAGATACAAGCGTTGTCTCGGCTGCAGACAAAGGCAAACGCTCAATTCGCAATAAGGTGGCACCAATCACCGCCGCCGGCATGATAAACAAATTCACCACCGGCACCGTCAACAATAACGACACTAAAAACCCAAACCCCATCACAGTAAATAAATCTTTACTCATTGCCACTCGGACATCTTTAAACGGACGGGTATGGTTATCAAACGAGTAGTCCGCGTATTGCACCGCCATCATCCAGCCGCCAAACCATATCCACAACATGGGCGCGATCAAACCGATGACTGGAATCCAGCCCAAAATAAAGATGCCTAAATAACGTGGCAAATAGTAAAATAGCTTGATCATCTCTCGACCTAAGGTGCGCCAAGTCATACCCCAAAGTGACTCATCAGGAAGTTGACCGCCCTGCATGGTTTCAACTTTCTCGGCCAACAAACCGTTCAATGGGCCGGCAATTATCATCAATACCGTACTGAAAAAATACGCCAAGCCCACCACCATACTAATGACGGCAAGCGGCATCAATATCCAGTACAAAAAACTTAAAAAGCTGGGTAAAAAGTCGGTCACCTGCCCCAATAGTTGATCAATACTTAAGACAAACCAAACACTGGCAGCCCCCATAATCACAACATTAAGCAAGAGCGGTAATGCAACATAACGACGTAAACCGGGTGAATTCAAATTTTGAAAACCACGCCATAAATACTTCATACCGAGTAGTGGGTTACCGCGCATCAGATTCCTCTTTTCGTGCAATCACTGAAAGGCTTTTATACAATCCTCAGCGACACTTGGCCAGCCAATGCGCAAAAATTGCCTTAACCTCTGTCATTTACCGATCATAAAATCGATCATTTAATCCTATAAATTACCTTTTGGAGGTGCTTGGCCATGACGCCCGAGCGTTATGAGCGGATTACCGCGACACTCAATAAACGACAGCCTGACCTAACAGTCATAACCGATGAAGTTTATAAACCGCATAATTTAGCTGCCATTGCACGCACCTGTGATGCCGTCGGCATTCCTCAGATTCATTGCGTGTGGCCTCGCGATAAATATCGTTTGCGATCTGCTTCAACAGCAGGGTCATCGGAGTGGATCGATGTTAAAACTCATCCCGATATCAAAACAGGGATTCGCCACCTGCAAGATCAAGGCATCAAGGTAGCAGCCGCTCACTTTTCTGAGCGTGCGATTGATTATCGCGACTTTGATTATACCCAGCCCGTTGCCATTATGATGGGCACCGAAAAAGAAGGGATTAGCGAAATAGCGTCAAATATGGCCAACGAGCATATCATTATTCCAATGCAAGGCATGGTGCAATCGTTCAATGTCTCCGTCGCCGCTGCCATTATCCTTAATGAAGCGCAAACACAGCGCGACAAAGCGGGAATGTATAACGAACGGCGCTTACCCGAAACTTGGTATCAAAAACTGTTATTTGAATGGTGCCAACCCAAGATTGCTCGCATGTGTCGAGAGGTAAAACTGCCATATCCAGAATTAAAAGAAGATGGAGAATTGGTCAGTCCTCAAGATTTTTCCGAACTTTATAATGCTCTCAGAAGTTCAATGAAAATTGCTAAAGCAACTCAAAAATAGTTATTATTCTTTTAATAACTTGTCCTTTCGCGACAGTCAAAAACGGTCAGTAAAGACATAACCCTACCCTTGCGTGAGATATATCTTACATAAGGGTGCGACATTGCATCATTATGAGCCGATTTAGTGAATACACCTTTCTGAAAAACACTCTAAGTTATTGATTTAAAACAAATTAACAATCGTTAACATGTTGTTACAAAATAAAACCTATGCGCCCCCTTATAAAACATTGTTAGCTTTTGGTAAATTAGTCGGGCAGGAGCTGAAGGCAATAAGGAGTTTGCTGCAGGATGCTGGGAAGATCTTAGGACAAGATCGATACTTTCAAGGATGAGCAAGGATGATGAGCGTCAGGTGACGCACAAGGAAGATGCAGATGGATAGCATATTAGGGACAAAGTTAGCCAGGATGGCTTGGGTGCTGTGACGAGAAGGACATGGAGTCCTTCTCGTTCACTTTCTTA
>JARGOI010000215.1 GCA_029212275.1 Thalassolituus sp. | reverse complement strand
AAAGCCAACGTTAGTTTCTTTCTCGTAGATTACGTCGGTAATCTGAAGAAATGAATCAGTTTCATCAGCAACGTCTAGCGCCGCCTGAATCTCCATGTTCATAAATTTTACTTACATCCGCCTATTGTTGAGGAATGTTTACAATAGCCTACCCAAGCCAGATTGACAAAGGTTTTGGTCGCCATTGACACTCGTTGGTTATCGATTAATAAATTGCTCGATGCGTTGAGCCGTCTCAAAAGGATACTCCATTGGAAAACAATGAGTCCCATCGGTCAATTCAACGCTAATATTTGAATTAAGTTTTTGCGCCCTAGCAACCGCTGCGGGCACAAAAGGATATGTTTTATGACCATAAACGACGAGTGTTGGGCAGGTTATCTTGACCACCGAAGACCACAAACGTCTTGGATATGAGCCAAATATTTGACCCTCCCATTCTGGGGAACACGCCAATTCGGTATGACCAGCAGAGTGAATTCGACTGCCATAGCGAACAAATGCGTCTAAAGATTCTGGATGCCAGGTTGAATAAAGAGATTTCGCTTTTAAATCCTGTTGCATTTCTGTTGCATTTTTCCAATTATTTCTGCGCCTATTAGCAGACTTCACCATAGGATGTGAGTGCCACAACCCGGTTCGCCGTGCAAATATTTGCGCAATTAAAATCTTTCGATTGTAGATAACTGGATCAAGCAACACTATTCGTTGAAACAGATCAGGATATTTAGCTGCCGCTAAAATCATTAAAATGCTGCCCAAAGAATGACCGATCCCTACCACAGGACCATCACAACGTTGTTGTATTGACGCTACCATTTGATCCGCCAAGAGATTCCAATCAGGCTCAAATACTTTAGGTCTTAGAGAAACACCATGCCCCGGTAAATCTGTGAATAGGCAGCGATAAGCACTCGCATCTGTTAGCTTCATTAAGTTGTCGGCAACAGGTTCTAACACTCTTGAACACAAGCCATTACCATGCACAAAATGAAGATTCGTTGTGCCTTGCATATGCGGCTCATCGTACCCTCCCATATAACCATCGTGCCAAGGCTCTAAGGATAATGAACGATTGGATTGCAAAGGCATAAATAGCTTCTCGTGATAATTCGTTTTTTAAAAATATAGGGCACTTTTCATAGGACACTTATTCAAAATTAAGCGCTATGCAGAGCAGGAACACCGCTGTGAAATCGAAACTCTGAATCTGGAGATTGGATAAGCTGTTTTTCTATGGCCCGTAGCTCATCTATTCGCCATTGAATATCTTCGCCAGCATATTGCGCTGCCAAGGAGAGATAATCTTGATAATGACGTCCTTCTGAACGCAATAGTGAACGATAAAACTTTGCTAAAACATCATCCAAATGCGGCGCTAACACGGCAAAGCGTTCACATGATCTCGCTTCAATTAATGCGCCGATAATTAAAATGTCCACCAATTCGTTTCTGGCACCATGAGGACCACTGTTTTTGCTTTCTTTACGCACTTCTTCACGCAGAACAGCGGCATAACGTGACGAGGAAACGTTACGATAGGCAATGCCTCGATCCTTCATAATGTTGACCACTTGTTCGAAGTGCAGCAATTCTTCGCGCGCCAACTGACTCATTTTTTTTAATAAATCATCACGTTCAATATGCTTGTAGAGCAACGTCATTGCCGTTGAGGCGGCTTTTTTCTCGCAGTTGGCGTGATCAATCAATAACAACTCTTGCTGTTTGACGGCTTCTTCAATCCAAGCAGCAGGCGTTGAGCACAGTAAAAATTCGTTAATTTCAGCTAAAACTGCCGTTACTGACACGGTGCGTCCTCAATCAAATCAGTGAGAGTTTCTCTAAGTTCACCATCAATTAGAATGGTTTTTTCCGTGCACTGATCCATCAAACAAAAAGTGCCAACGGCATCAACGATGACGGCATCGTTAATTAATTCGCCACAGTCATTTTCTTTTAATAATATAATTTCTTGGCTTAATTGTAGGCTCTTGTTACCAACTTTGCTGAAATAGGCGGTTACTCTGACCAATTCATTTACAAACGCAGGGCGACGATAGTTGATATTCAAGTTCACCATAACAAAAGCTAAGTTGCTCGACTCGAAGGTGCTAATAAGCTGCGTTTTATCAAAAAAATCCCAACGCGACTCTTCCAAAAACTCAAGATAACGGGCGTTATTAACGTGCTGATAAATATCGAGATGATAACCTCGAACTCGAATATCGACTGCCACAGGCTCTCCACTGGAACTAAAAAGTAACTAAATAGAAACTAGATCGATTAAAAACGATGATTTGTTGAAAATTTGCTGCCTCAGTTTAGCTAATTGGTGGCTGAGGCTCAATGCGTCTAAAGTCATGGAGATTCAAATTCAAAGGGACATCTACGCGTAAACGAGCTAGCTCGCGGCTACGCAAAGCGGCATCGGCATGTTCTTTGAGTGCCACTTGATAACGACTTGGTGCTAATTCTGGCCATCCTATGGCCACATCTAAAGTTCTACAGGCATCTAAAATGTGTCCCGCGCCTTTTTTACCTATGCCCGCAACCCCAGGCAAGTGATTGGTTTGATCACCGCATAAGCCCCAAAAATCGGGCAGTCTTTGCGGTTCAAAACCCCAGCGCTGCAATACCTGCTCAGCATCCCAAACCAGGTGATCAAAGTGATTTAGTACTCGAATTCGAGGCCCAACTAATTGGCAAAAACCTTTGTCGGTAGAGACGATAGTGGTAGCTAAACCATGCAAAGATGCCTTACTGGCAACGGTCGCAAGCACATCATCGGCCTCCCAACCTGAAGCTAAATGACAGTGAATGCCTTGGCGCTCTAATCCGATTCGCAACGTACTCAACCCCTGCTCAAGAATTTGTGGCATCGGCGCTCGTCCAGCTTTGTATTCGGGCCAGAGTCGGTGACGCCAGGTTGGCTCATGATCCTCAAACACCATTAACCAGTGACTTGCTTGCACGTTACTGGCAACTTGATGAATGATGCTTAAAGCACGGCTTTCGGTAGCTTCTAAAGCAGCCGGATTGTCCTCGACAGCGGCATAGATACGGCGAATAAGATTCATCGCGTCAATCAATAACAAATGCATTATGGCAATTCCGGCTTTTCGTCAGTATCTGTGGAAGCGTCTGTAGCGACAATTTGATCAGAAGCGCTTTGTTGCTGCGCTTGCCACAGAGCAAAATAGCGGCCTTTTTTTGCTAATAATGCTTCGTGTGTGCCCCGCTCAATTAACTGACCAGACTCCAATACCGCAATTTCATCGGCGTTCACCACGGTGGATAAACGATGTGCAATGATTAAGGCGGTATAGCCTTTTGCGACCTTTTGAATTTCCACCATAATAGACTGTTCGGTTTCAGAATCGAGCGACGATGTTGCTTCGTCAAATACCATAATCGCTGGCTTCTTTAACAACATGCGGGCAATTGCAATACGCTGTTTTTCGCCACCCGAGAGCTTCAAACCACGTTCACCCACTTGTGTTGCTAACCCTTGGGGACAATCCTTCACTAAGGTTTCCAAACTGGCCATGCGCACCGCGTCGTCTATTTCTTGGTCAGTGGCATCAGGACGCGCGTAAAGTAAATTATTCTTTAGCGTATCATTAAACAATACCGTATCTTGGGGCACGATGCCCAAGGCGCTGCGCAAAGATTGTTGAGATACCTCACGGATATTTTGACCATCGATCATAACCTTGCCTTGCTGCGGATCATAAAATCGAAACAGCAACCGCGTCAGGGTTGATTTTCCGGCACCGCTACCACCGACAATCGCCAATGTTTTTCCAGCATCAAGGACTAAATTGAGAGACTTTATGATGGGTCGTTCTTGAGTATATGCAAATTCAACGTTTTCAAATTCCACTTTACCATGCGGCACATGCAGCACTTTGTCGCTCAAATCAGGCACTTGATTAGGTTGATCGAGTAGTTCAAACATGCGCTCAATATTGGCAACCGACGCTTTAATTTCGCGGTAGATAAATCCCAGGAAGTTGAGCGGCAAAAACAGCTGAAACATGAACGCATTCACCAAGGTGAAATCTCCCAAGGTCATTTTACCGACCAACACATAATGTGCAGAAGCCATTAACATGAGCCCCATCGCCACAGAAATAATCAGCGCTTGACCACTATTGAGTGCAAATAAAGAAAGGCGATTTGAACGTCGCGCTTTTTCCCACTGCGCTAAAGAGTCATCGTATTGTTCTGACTCGCGACGTTCTGCAGTGAAATATTTAACGGTTTCGTAATTGAGTAAACTGTCTAATGCGCGTGCATGGGTGGTTGAATCCATGAGATTCGCTTCGCGCACATAACGGGTTCGCCACTCGGTCAATTTGATCGAATACACAACATACAACACCACAGCAACCGAGGTAATTATGGCAAAAATGGGGGGATAATTGACCAGCAACAATACGATGACCAACAGCAACTCGAGCATGGTGGGAACGATATTGAACACTAAAAAACGCAGCAAAAAGCTAATGCCACTGGTGCCACGTTCGATGTCTCTTTGCAGCGCACCGGTTTGACGGTCGAGGTGAAACGCCAAGGACAAGCTATGCAAATGATCGAACAAGCGCAACGACATGCGGCGCATCACACGTTCGGTAACGCGCCCAAACAATACATCTCTTAATTCCCCAGCAAAGACACTGATGAATCGCACCGCACCGTAAGCCAGCAATAAGAGCAAAGGAAATGCGACCCACCAATCTGTCACGATATCGGCTTGGGCGTCGAGATGATCCACTTGATATTTCAATAGAAACGGCATGCCGACACTGGCAAGTTTGGCAATCAAAAGACAACCTACGGCCAATACTACTCGACCCCGATATTCCAACAAAAAAGGCCATAAACTCTGGATCCAGCGCCTAATATGTAAGGTTTCAGGTATATCTTCTGAGCTTTGGTGAAAACTTCTCATTCTAGGTGTACTCTGTTATTAGTACTGACATTAAAGTACCAGCGAGCATAAGGTCCTAAAATCAGTGATACAACGTATTTCTCACATCAAAGC
>JARGOI010000214.1 GCA_029212275.1 Thalassolituus sp. | reverse complement strand
TAACTATTTTTTGAAGAAAATGGGTGTCTAGAAAACTAGGGGCGATTCACACATCCAATAATAAATTTGTCTCGTACTAGTTAGGGATAGTGTCATAAATAACTCAATAGGAATCGTGATGAATATTAAACATACCATACTCTTAAGCGCCATAGTTGCAGCTACGAGCATACAGGTTCAGGCATCTAGTCACCGTGAAGCCCCGAATGTGACTAGGCTTCCTACCATTGACTCCACCGACTTCTATGCCTTTCGCAGTTATGAAGCCGGTCGTGAAACATACGTCACCTTAATTGCTAACTATATTCCACTGCAGGACGGTTATGGTGGCCCTAACTATTTTGCCATGGACCCCAACGCCATTTATGAAATACATGTCGATAACGATGGCGACGCGGTTGAAGATATTACTTTTCAGTTTGACTTCGCTCAAGCATCAGGTGATTTTGCGTTAGAAATTGGTACCGGTGAGAACGCTAAGCAGGTAAAAATTCCGCTGAAAAATTATGGTGGCGTTGATGCCTCGCCCAGTGCTGCTAATTTTTCTGAAAGCTACACAGTTACTAAAATCGATGGCGATCGTCGCACAGGTGTGAAAACAACCGGTATGGGGGGAATGAACAATACCTTCAGTAAACCGCTAGACAATATCGGTGATAAGTCTTTCAGTGATTACGCAAGTTATGCCGATGGCTTTAAGCAAAACGTAAGTTTTGGCAATGGTTGTGATGGGCGTGTTTTTGTTGGTCAGCGTAAAGATGCATTTGTAGTCAATCTAGGTAAGACATTTGACTTGGTCAACTACGTGCCATTGGACAACGGTTCAAATCAAAGTAATAGCAATGATGATCTCGCCGATAAAAATGTTACCAGTATTGCGCTAGAAGTGCCCATTTCGTGCATTACCGGACAAGGTAATGGTGTTGTTGGTGCTTGGACCACGGCAAGTTTGCCACAGGCGAGAGTTTTAAACCCAAGCGCGACCTTTACCAAACCAGAAGTGAACGGTGGTGCTTGGACGCAAGTTTCGCGCTTAGGGATGCCATTAGTAAACGAGGTGGTCATTGGTTTGAGCGATAAAGATACTTTTTCTGCATCTGAACCTAAGGATGACGGACAGTTCGCCGATTACGTAACCCACCCGACACTTCCTGCATTACTGGATATTTTGTTTCGTGATGCCTTAGGTGCTCCATCGAACATTGCACCTTCTAATATTCCACGTAACGATTTAGTCACTGCATTCTTGACTGGTTTCCCTGGCGTTAATCAGTTAGCAACGGTAACAGGGTCGGAAATGGTTCGGTTGAATACTGGAATTGCTCCTACCACTGCCGCAGAACAAAGTGCTTTTGGCGTGGTTGCCGGTGACTTAGCGGGCTTTCCGAATGGTCGTCGTCCTGGCGATGATGTGGTCGATATCGCATTGCGTGTAGTAATGGGTGCTTTGTGTCATCCAGTCGATCTTGATGGTGATGGTACTGCAACCGATGATTTAGGACTGTGTACCCCAGAGGATGCGCCTGTTGGCAATCAACCATTCTCTGATCTTGCACCGTTGGACTCGACGTATGTTGATACAACGTTTCCTTACTTGAAATCCCCATTAGCGGGTTCTTTGATGGATCCATCGTAAGGAGTTGGTTATGAAAATTGCAAAAATAGTCATCGCATCAGCATTTATTATTTCGGGCTCAATGTTATCAGGTTGTTACTTTAACAATGATTCTAAAGGCGGAGGTAATGTTGTTACCGATGGCGGAAATAATGAAACTCCGAATGGAGATGGTAATACCGTACTTTTAACGGATTTAATCGATAACATTTTTCAACAGGATAGGGATTCTGAGCCCGTTGCTATTGAAGGATTGGACATTGATGATAATTCGGATGAAGTGTCATTTAATTACCTTGTAGTGCAATAAATAGTTCAATAAACAGTGTAATAAATCGTGCACTTAATACATGGGCTGGGTAACCGGCCCATTGTTACTTTATTTTTATAACTAAATAGGTTGAAGTTTTGATGAAAACTAAAAACTTTAAAGTCCTTTTATTATTAACATTGAGTTCACTTTCTTTCAGTTCACTTTCTGAATGGAGTAAACCCAGCGGTGATCGTCTTTTAGTGCAGTGGTCTGAAGACGAACTCAAAACCCAGTCTTACACAAACGAAGAGTACCTAGAGAAGATTCGTGAAAATTTCCTATATTCTGGATTGCCAGGGCAGTCGTGGCGTTATGATAAAATTTACAGCTATATACAAGCGCTAGGCGATATAGAGGGAGACGAGTTTAAATATTTTAAAGCGCGTTTGCTGCAACATTCACATCAGTTTTATCAGTCGGAAAAAATATTAAAATCGATCAGACCATTATCGAATTATTATGTTGCTTCAAGATTGATGATGGCTCAGGTGATTGTAGAACAACGTCGATTTGAAGATGCCAAACGTGTTTGCTTAGATTTGGTGTTGGTGCAGTCAGACGTTGCGGCAGGTTGCATGGCCGCGACCCTGTCTTCGATTTCTTCAGAAAATCAACAACTATTAACCAATCTAATTGAGCATAATAAAACCGATCATAGTGACCAAAAGAATGATGGTAAACAGAATATATCGAACTGGTTTTTGTATCAAAAAATTCGTGGCTATACCCTTGCTGGAGACTACGAAAAAGTATTGGAAAGTTATAATAATCTGAGTGATAACAAAGCATTCCAAGTAGCTGATTTGGCAATGATCGCTGAAGCGTATTTAAACACCAACCAGCCTCAAGCTGTTTTCAAACTGTTGGAAAATAAGATTTCAGAAAAGCATCCGGATGATGCTTTGATTATTCAGTTGGCACGAGCCGAAGATTTACTCAGCTTGCAATCGAGTGTCAATACGCAGTCGGGTCTCAATACAGAAGTAAGACAAACAAAAGAATCATCAAGATGGCGCGACTATGCTGATTTTAGAATAGGGCAGCGTTTGCTTAGAAATGATGTCGCCTACGGTGAAGTGATCGCTTTATATTATTCAACATTAAATAAAGATCCAAAATTAGCTGAGCTTTGGTCTAATAAATACGAAGAAAAAGTCAGTAATTTGCGTACCGATGCGGTACCTGTTCAATCAAATGATCTTAGCATTCTGTCTATGCCATTAACGAGAGGCAATATTTGATGAAAATTTTACTTAGTATCATTTTTATATTATTGCCCATTGTTACTCAAGCTCATCAATCAAGTACCGCGTTATTATCCTTCACGGAGAGCGAACAGGGTATCCAAGGCAATCTCCATTGGCGCCTTTACGATTTGGAACAAATCATAGGTCTAGATAACAACAGAGATGGAAATCTTTATTGGAATGAAGTGGAAAGTAAATCTCAGCAAATAATTACTTACGCCCAAAAAAATATCGCGCTTAGTCGAGGAGGTAACACCTGCTTAGCTTCTTGGGATAAAGATTTTTATTTTAATGACCAAAGTAAAGCCGATGCTGGCATTGTCATTCCAGTGATGTTTGACTGTAGTGCTAAAAACAGTGCCAGTCAGAACAGTGTCAATAATAACAGTTCAGCTGAAAATTTCTCTACCCCAGATGCTTATGAAATATTTTACTCAGGTATGTTTCAAGCGCTCCCCGATCATCGCTTATTATGGAGCTTTGAACAAAATGATCAGTCGATGCAAGGTGTCCTAGCACAAGCAGGAAAGGTTAAATTAGATGATCGTCTAGGATTCTGGCAAACATTCAGTGAATTCTTTGTTCAAGGTATTATACATATTGGCTTGGGTCTCGATCATGTGGCTTTCTTGCTGACACTCCTTTTAGTATCCGTATTGATGAATGATCAAGGACGCTGGAAGCCGGCTCAAAATATAGCGTCTTGTTTACGTTCCGCCGCCATTTTAGTCACCACCTTTACCATCGCGCATTCGCTCACACTTGGTGCAAGTGTAATGGATTGGCTGACATTGCCGGGATATTGGGTGGAAATGATCATTGCGTTTTCCGTCGTCGTCGCGGCTCTCAATAATATACGCTCGTTTTTACCCAGCACCGTGGTGATGGTATTTGCATTTGGACTGATTCATGGGTTTGGTTTTTCTGGGGTGCTGAGTGAGCTAACAATTCATGGAGAAAATAAAGTTATTTCATTGCTTGGTTTTAATCTGGGGGTCGAGTTTGGCCAAATACTGATAACTTTATGTGTACTACCGATATTAATTTCGATAAGAAATTTTGCTTGGTATCCAACTATTTTTGTTCGCAGTATTTCAAGTTTAATTGCTGCCTTTGGAGGGTTTTGGCTATTGAGTAGAATATAATAATACGTTAGAACGTTGTTTTTATTCGAATCAGAAAATACTTGTTCTTATGAGATGAAATTTACGAACTTTATGTTTAGTAAAGGGATCATAAGAAGGTATTTTATGATTCGTTTTTTTTTACACTTAGCTTTTTTCTTTCTTAAGTCACTAGATCATCGTCAGGTGATACATAGCCATGTGATAGATAGTCAGGTTGCCATGAAAAAAAACGAATCCAAAACATCAATTCTCTCGTATATAGCTATGTAGGCTTTGTAGAGATCCTTTGGGGACGAGGATAA
This sequence comes from Thalassolituus sp., assembly GCA_029212275.1. GTDB lineage: Bacteria > Pseudomonadota > Gammaproteobacteria > Pseudomonadales > Oceanobacteraceae > Thalassolituus. The sequence goes on along the minus strand of JARGOI010000214.1, from coordinate 445 downwards.
ATGAATATAGAAGAGCAATCACGCTTAATTAGAGCGGTTGCCAGTGGTGATCAAGCAGCATTCGAAGCCTTGTATCAATCGACTGGTTCGAAACTGTATGGTGTGGCAATGCACTTAATGAGATCCCCTGAACGTGCAGAAGAAGCATTGCAAGATGCCTATGTTAAAATTTGGCATAACGCAGGTGAATACCATCAAGGCCGAGGTAGTGTAATTACTTGGATGAGCAGCATCGTACGTTATCGATGTATTGATCTGCTACGCTCAATGAATGCGAAAGAAGGTCGGCAAGATTCGTTGGACGATGACATTGATCTTATCCCTGCAGTTACTCCAGAGGGGGATGAAATAGACTCTGAACCTCTCTTTCAGTGTATGGAGACGCTGGAAAAAGAAGACGTACAACTGATTCATCTAGCTTATTATCGTGGCATGACCCACATGG
>JARGOI010000213.1 GCA_029212275.1 Thalassolituus sp. | reverse complement strand
CCATGCATGTGAGCGATATTATCAACGGACAGCCCAATTTGTTTCAGCCGTTTTATGTTCTGGCTTCCGATTTATGAGCGAATCGCCATGGGGGCAGCGTAACAATACTCCCACTGAACTCAGTGCTCGATTAGCCGCCGCACGTGCTCTGGCCGCGGTATTAGACGGTCAGTCAGCAACTCAAGCCATTGCCAACGTCGAAGACCTCGTCGAGGGCAACGATCTGGGCTTTATGCGCGACTTGGTGCTTGGCAGTTGTCGTTGGTACTTCCGCCTCAATGCCTTGGCGAAAATGCTGCTTAAGCATCCTTTTAGTGAAGACGAACAAGATCTCCATGCACTTTTGGTGATCGGCCTCTATCAGTTGGTCGTGCAAGGCAAAGCGCCGCATGCGGCAGTCCACGCCACTGTGGATGTCTGCGATGAAATGGGCAAACAGTACGCAAAGTCGGTGATTAACGCCTGCTTACGCCGTTATGGACGAGAATACGAAACTCTACTTCCCCCGCTCAACGATAATCCAGTTACTGCAACCAGCCATCCTAAATGGCTGGTTAAAATGCTGACCAAAGCGTGGCCAGAGCAGTGGTCAGATATACTACGCGAAAACAACGAACGCGCGCCTTTGTGTTTGCGCGTGAATCGTCGCCAAATCCGTCGTGATGATTACTTGAACGTACTCAATGAGGCGGGCATTGCTGCTTGGGCAGGCGAATATTCTGCCGATGCTATTTATTTAAACGAAGCGTGTGACGTCACTTCCTTGCCCGGTTTTGAACAAGGTCAGTTCAGCGTGCAAGACGAAGCACCACAAATGGCTGCTCAGTTGTTGGCACCTCAGTCAGGTGAGCGTATCCTTGACGCCTGCACCGCTCCGGGTGGCAAGGCATGCCATGTATTAGAATGTGCTGACGTTGAGTTGACGGCAATTGATGCCGACGAACATCGTTTGCAGCGGGTGTACGAAAACCTGCAGCGTTTGCAATTAAAGGCAGATGTTCGTTGCGCCGATTTGGCTGAACCCGATGCAACGTTGGACGCGGCATTTGATGCGATATTGTTGGATGTGCCTTGTTCGGCAACGGGCGTGATTCGTCGTCATCCAGACATTCGTTTGTTGCGTCGTCGTGAAGACATCGAGGCACTGCAGGGCTTGCAGCAACGTATTTTGCACAATTGTTGGCGTATGTTAAAACCCGGTGGTCGATTGCTGTACGCTACGTGTTCGGTGTTACCGCAGGAAAACAGCGATCAGGTACGGTCGTTTGTCGCCAGTCAGGAGGACGCATCGGTGCAGGGTATTGATGGCGAATTTGGGCAAGCGACCGATGTTGGGCGCCAGTTACTCCCTAAACATGACAGTCACGACGGCTTTTTTTATGCGCTGTTGCATAAAGCGGCGCACTGATTAACGAATAGACAATGCACTCCGTCAAAGACAAGCCACATACACTCTGGCTGCTAACACGGGGGCTTAGGAACCATAGGCGTTATGAAAATTATTATTCTCGGCGCGGGCCAAGTGGGTGGAACCTTGGCCGAAAATTTATCGAGCGAGAAAAACGACATCACCATTGTCGATACCGATGCGGTGCGTTTGCGCGAGATGCAAGATCGTATTGATGTAAAAACCGTGTGTGGTTTGGGTTCGTATCCGCAAGTCCTTCGAGACGCAGGTGCCGACGACGCCGACATGCTGGTGGCGGTGACCAACTCCGACGAAACTAATATGGTTGCCTGCCAAATCGCTTACACCTTGTTTCGAACCCCTACCAAAATCAGTCGCATACGCTCTAACGCCTACCTTAAGCAAACCGAACTCTTTAAACCCGACGCCTTTCCCATTGACGTATTGATCTCGCCCGAACAAGTGGTCACTAAGTACATTGGTCGATTGCTTGAATACCCCGGCGCCTTACAGGTATTGGATTTCGCCGACAGTCGAGTACAGCTGGTGGCGGTGAAAGCCTATTACGGCGGCCCTCTTGTTGGCCAGGCGATTTCTACCTTGAAAGATCATCTGCCCAATATTGATACGCGTGTGGCGGCAGTGTTTCGTCGCAATAAAGCCATCGAGCCGACTGGCGATACCATTATTGAAGCCGATGACGAAGTGTTCTTTGTTGCCGCAACCGCGCATATCAAAAAAGTAATGAACGAATTACGTCGTGCCGAAGATTCTTACAAGCGTGTGATTATTGCCGGGGGCGGTAACATCGGTTATCGCTTAGCCAAAACCCTTGAGAAAAAATACCGCATTAAAATCATCGAACACGGAGAGGAGCGCGCCAAGTATTTGAGTGAGCACCTCAGCAATACCGTCGTGTTGCATGGCAGCGCCACCGACAAAGCCTTGCTCGAAGAAGAAAATATCGAAAACACCGATGTGTTTTGTGCGCTTACTAACGATGACGAAGTGAACATCATGTCGTCGTTATTAGCGAAACGCTCGGGCGCGCGTAAGGTGATGACCCTGATTAACAAAGCCGCGTATGTCGACTTGGTGCAAGGTGGGATGATTGATATTGCTATCTCACCACAGCAAGCGACGATTGGTAGTTTGTTGACCCATGTGCGACGTGGCGATGTGGTGAACGTACACAGCTTGCGTCGAGGCGCTGCTGAAGCTATCGAAGCCATCGCTCACGGCGACCGTAACTCTTCCAAGGTGGTCGGACGTCGCGTCAACGAAGTGAAACTGCCACCGGGCACCACCATTGGTGCCGTCGTGCGCGGTGACTTGGTATTAATGGCCAGTAAAGATGTATTAATTGAATCCGACGACCATGTGATTCTGTTTGTGATGGATAAGCGCCACATCGCTGATGTTGAACGCTTATTCCAAGTTGGCTTGGGTTTCTTCTAACTATGCACCTTTCCGTCATCGCCCGCGTATTGGGCTTGTTCTTGATGTTGTTCAGCTTGACCATGTTACCGCCGATAGTGGTGTCGTTTTTATATAATGACGGCGCTACCGAAGCGTTCAGTGTGGCCATGTCGCTGATTTTAGGGATTGGCTTTTTTGCTTGGCTGCCCGTACGTCATGTACGCCAAGAATTACGCACTCGCGATGGATTCCTGATCGCTGCCTTATTTTGGTTTACCTTAGGCTTAGCCGGTACCTTGCCATTTATGCTGGCAGAAAATCCTGGGCTCAGCTTTGCTGATGCCTTTTTCGAATCTTTGTCGGGTTGGACCACGACCGGTGCCACGGTCATGACGGGCTTGGAATACTTACCCAAATCCATTCTCTGGTATCGCCAGCAGCTGCAGTGGCTTGGCGGTATGGGTATTATCGTATTAGCGGTAGCGATTTTGCCCATGTTAGGCATTGGTGGCATGCAGTTGTTTCGTGCAGAAATGCCTGGCCCGCTGAAAGATTCCAAATTGACCCCACGTATCACCGAAACCGCCAAAGCCCTTTGGTATATCTATTTAACGCTAACCATTACTTGTGCGTTGGCGTATTACTGGGGCGGTATGAGTACTTTCGACGCCATCGTTCACAGTTTTTCAACCGTCGGCATTGGTGGTTTCTCTACTTATGATGACTCGATTGGCCATTTTGATAGCGCATTTATAGAGTCGATCGCGATCTTCTTTATGCTTATTTCGGCACTCAACTTCTCGTTGCATTATTTTGCATGGCGCTACCGCACAGTAACGCATTACTTTCTCGATTCTGAAGTTAAATTCTTCGCTTTTATCTTGGCGGGCGGAGCAGTGCTCACCGTCGCCGCGTTATGGTTAACCAACACCTACGACTTTATGGACTCGTTACGTTATGGGTTATTTGAAACCGTTTCGGTGGCGACCACGTCTGGGTTTAGTACCGCCAACTTTTCGACTTGGCCTATTTTCCTGCCGGTGATGTTATTTATGATGGCCTTTATGGGCGGCTGCTCGGGATCAACAGGCGGCGGTATGAAAGTGATACGCGTGTTACTGGTGTACAAACAAGGCGTGCGAGAAATTCGCCGTTTGATTCACCCCAATGCGATCATTCCGATCAAACTCGGCTCGCAAGCCATACCTGATCGTATTTTAGAATCGGTGTGGGGGTTCTTTGCGCTCTATATCGTCACCTTTATGGTCATGCTGCTGGCACTTATGGCCACTGGTTTGGATCACGTTACCGCCTTCTCAGCGGTCGGTGCCTGCCTCAATAACTTAGGTCCAGGCCTTGGCGACGTAGCTACCCATTACGGCGACATTAGCGATACCGCAAAATGGTTGTTGGCACTCACCATGTTATTGGGACGGCTAGAGATTTTCACTTTACTGGTATTAATTACTCCGGGGTTCTGGAGAAGTTAACACTCAGTAAAATGAGGTTTATGCGAAGCAGAGAAAGCGCAGTTCTTAAAAAATGCGAGTTTATTGATCTACTTAATAATATTAAGAATTTCTTTAAACTCCGCAGACCGACAATCTTTTATCAGCTCGTACAAACACATTTCTACCCCAGTAATATCAACGCCCTTACTCATCAGTTTGTTGATCCCTAGCTGTTTGTTTGCTGGGGTACGAGAAGAGATACAGTCAGTGACCAGTTGAATTTGATAACCGAGCTGCTGCAAATGTAGCGCAGTTTGATACACACAAATGTGCGCCTCGATACCACATATTAGCCATGTAGTTATCTTATCTTTATTTATGTTGTTTGATCTTATTTGGACAGCATTGATTTCATCGATAAACTTAGGTTCTTCACCCGCATTAAACGTAAATTTCGCAATAGGATTTGCGGGTGCTAACAACGCGCTAAGCTCATCGACCGTAGCACCAAGCTTCTCAGGATTTTGTTCACAGCAAATGATGGGCATTCCTAATACCTGAGCGCCTTTAATCAGCTTTGCACAATTAGCGATCAAGGCCTCACTGTCATCCACCATGCGCGCTAATTTGCCTTGTATATCAACCACAATCAGGCCGGTGTTGTATTTGTTTAACATGTGGCGTTCCTTTTTGTTTATTGGGTGTCTGTTTTGTTTGATGGCTGGTTTGTTGGTCGCCGTCGTTATTATTTTACAGACTATCTTCTATTCGCTATTTTT
>JARGOI010000212.1 GCA_029212275.1 Thalassolituus sp. | reverse complement strand
TGAGGAAGCAATATGAGGAGGCAATAAAAGATGACGCGATGGCCAAGCCATCATGGGGGGCAGTATATCAGATATAGCTTTTTAACATACAACTATCACCGGATTACTTGATGAGTAGCCGATAAATAGTCACTCTTTTCTAGCAAGTCTATCTTTCAAATCAGAGTCGCTAGAGTGTGTAGGCTCTGCATTTCTTGAAACAAATAATAAAGCATCGAATGCCTTTGACAACGGCTTAACGAAAAAGACGCACATCTCTGCAAGAACGCGTTAGCTGAGGTTTGGAGAGGATTGGCTTTTGAGAGAATTTGCCCAATATCCTTTTTTTGTGAATTTTTCTTCGAAGACGTGGTCTACCTTGCTAAGAAACATTCAGTCCGTCAAAGAAATTTCTATTTCTGAACAAAACTAATTATAGGTGTATGCATGAAGCTCCGAACCTTAAGAAAGCCATTTGTTCTGTCGTTGGTTGCCGCAGGGATACTGCAATTATCGGCGTGTGGCACGATTTTACACCCAGAACGAAAAGGTCAAGTTTCTGGAAAATTAGACGCTGGTATTGTTGTGTTAGACGCCATTGGATTGTTGTTTTTTGTGATCCCAGGAGTGATTGCGTTTGCTGTCGATTTTAGTAATGGCACTATCTACCTACCAGGTGGAACCGCATCAATAGATACGGATAGTTTAAATCCTGATGGCTTGAATAAGGAAATAAAGGATAACGTCAACGTCGTTAAAGTCGATGGTGAGATGACCGAAGAAAAGATTGAAAAGACGATTTTAGACAATACGGGCAAGAAAGTTAGTTTGAAAGACAGTGAAGTTCATTCTGAAACGTCAAATGTCACGCTTAGTGCCCTAAATCGCAACGTCAGATATTTATAATTTTTGACGTTTTTTATTGGATTCTTAATTTACGAACGATTCATGTGCCGTTGAAATCGTCCAACTTACATTTTGCAAACTGTTTACACATCACTTTTTACACATTAACAGTGCAACAAAACATGCACTGAATAAATTTTTAAAAATGTTAATACACACTCAACCCAAGGAGAAAACCATGACGAAAATAGACATTGGTATCAACGAAAAAGGTCGTACAGAAATCGCCGAAGGTTTGAAGAAGCTATTGGCCGATTCTTACACCCTGTATTTACAAACTCATAATTTTCATTGGAATGTTACCGGTATTCACTTCCGTGAATTGCACCTCATGTTCGAAGAGCACTATACCGAATTAGCCCTTGCGGTGGATGACATCGCCGAACGTATTCGTACCTTGGATGTACCAGCCCCGGGTACTTACAAAGAGTTCGCCAAATTGAGTTCCATTGAAGAAGTAGATGGCGTACCAGAATCGATGAAGATGGTTGCTCTGCTGACTCAAGGTCATGAGCAAGTGGTGAAAACCGCTCGTGAAGTGCTAAAAACTGCACAAGAGTTTGCGGATGAGTCGACTGCTTCGTTGGTGTCGGATCGTATGAGAATACATGAGAAAACTGCGTGGATGTTAAGAGCAACCAGCAAGTAATTTCAATCATCTAAACTACGTTAGTTACTTTGGCTAGATTGGCTAATTTCTATCGTTGATTACGAAGGCGCACAATATTTTTATTGTGCGCTTTTTTTCTAAAAAGTCTTTTGATTTATCATTCTGAAAATTGCAGTTTGACTGCTTGATATGCGGACACGATATTCTCAGCATCCGCATCTCCACCTATTGCACAGCGCTTATAATGCGCCAACGTTTTGTCTAAATAGCGTTGCATTACTTGCAATTGTTGTTCGTTGTTCGCATGCCAAATTTTCTCTCCTACATTGGTTAAAGCAGGGGGGATATTGGGCATGACATCGCTACCTTTGATCGTATTTTTCATGACGAATAATACTTCGTAAAAACGCTTATTTTCTTCCAGCAATTCTTCCGATTGTAGGTGCAGTTGGCTGCGAATAAGTTGCTCTCTCAGTGCGTATTGATGATGCACAGGGCACAATAAAAAATCGACGGCGAGGTCAGGATACCGAGTTAGCAATGATTGGATCATATGAATCATCAAATCACCGCCGATGCCTGCCAAAATAACCAGATGACGTCCCTGATAATGATTGAAGGGCAGGTGTGCACCATCCAAACAATGACATTGCCAGTAACGGCTAAACGCTGGCCATTGGGCTGTTAGACGTTGTTCTAGCGTATCCAGTACATGAGGCACAATATCGACGAAATGCAGCGTTAATTCAGCAGTGTCGACATCGCTTTTGTGGCTTAAAAGAGTGTTTTCTAAAATTGCTTCCCCTAAATAACCATGATCACAACAAACGTCCCAAACATGATCGTAGTGATTATGGTTAATGGCATCACACGCGATACTTTTGAGTAGCGTGAGTCGTTGACTTAGCTTCATACTTTTATAGGAGTGTGCAGCACGAAGCTGAATTATTGGTCACTTTGTGCAAGCTGTTTTTGTTTTAGTTCGCGCTGACGCATACCTTGGGAAATAACACGAATTTTGCGACGCACAATAAAGGGCAAATAGGTTTTCGCAAACGCAGCAAAACGTCCCATGGTATCGGGTACACACAGCCGCTTACCTTGAAATAAAGCTTTTATTGCTGTTGCGGCAATGTCGTCGACGCTCATCGACGGCTTATCTTCGATCAAGCGTTTCGAACTTTTCTTTAAGTTAGCGTCACTGCTGCGCATAGAATCATTAAGATTGGTTTTAAAGAAGTTAGGGCAGAGCACAGTCACGTCAATACCGTAAGGTTTGAGTTCAAAATGCAAGGTGTCAGACAGGGCGATCACGCCTGCCTTGCTGACATTGTATGCGCTCATGGTCGGTGGATTCATTATCCCAGCCAGAGAAGCAATATTGAGCAATCGACCATGGCCTTGCTGCTTCATTAGTGGAGTAAAAGTATGACAACCGAGCATCACGCCTTTTAAATTAATATCCAGAACCCATTGCCAGTCTTGCCATTGTCCATCGCCCATGCGATCGGCATGGGCCACTCCAGCATTGTTAATCACAGTACCAACGCAACCCCAACGCGCAACCACGGCAGCCAATAAATCTTGCCATTGACTGGGATTGCGTACATCTAAGTTAAAAGTCCAAATGTCTATCTTTAAACCTTGCTGAGCGCCAGCTTCTGTAATTAATGTCAGCGTTTGTTGCAGACCTTCTTCATTGATGTCGCTTAGGCAAATGTCATAACCCATGTGCGCAAATTGTAACGCAAACGCACGACCTAAACCGCTGCCGGCTCCGGTAATTACGACATTGTTAATTAGATCTGTCATTGATGACCTCATTTTGAAAGATACAAGCAAGGTCATATGACTTGCCTTTGAAAGCGTTGATTATTTGTCGGGATATAACCCCGGCAATTCCGATGGGGTTGATGAACGGGCCGTTTTTTTAGCGTTCTCTAACAGGTTCAACACATTACTGCCGTTGAAGGCCGAATTACTTTGCCCGCTAAATAATACCGCATCCAATTCTGCCAAGGCATTGTTTAACTGTGCATCGTTGAAGTAATTCGCAATTTGATTCAGCGTATGCGCTGCGCCAGAACCCGATGTCATTTCATTACGACTGTCATTAAACCAAGCCAGTATTGCTTCGCGAATGGCCAAGGGTTGATTGCTTTGACAGGCTTTTTTGACATCCTGCCAGCTCACGCTGTCCGGTTGTGTTTGGTTAGATGTTTCTGCGCCAAATACTCCTTGGGAGCCTAAGCCATTGCCCAAGTTAGCGCCTGCGCTCATTCCTGAATAGCCGCCCACGTTTTCTACATTAAAGGCGCCAGAATTAGCGAATTGCTTACGTCGTGAAATTAACCACCCCAGGGCAATCAGCGTCACAAGATTGGTTGCGCCCAGACCAATACTCACCCACAACCAGAGCGGGTTAGTTGGGGCTGTCATTGGTGCCACAGCGTTACCACCACCGAGGTCCGATGGCGAGACAGGCGTTGTCATTGCTTGCGTGATTGGTGCCGCTGGCATTATGCCTGCACCAACGTCGATGGTGCGCGCCGGTAAGGTGGCAAACTCTAAGGTATTGGTTAAGGTATTCCACCATGGCACTTGCAGTTCTGGCAGGAGCAGTTGTCCTTCGCGGGTGGGAACCATAGCAACCGATTGCGTCACCTGGGTGATTAAGCCTTTGGGAGTGACATCGGTATTATCTTGAGTTTGATCAGGGTAGTAGCGCACATTATCAAGCTCAGGTAAGGGGATCGGTGGAATTTGGCCACTACTCAATCCTTCGGCAACCAAGGTAAAGGTACGTGTGACTGGTTCACCTGCTTGCCACTGGTCGCTAGCGTCACTGAATTTTTCGGTCAGGGAGAGCTTTCGTGCCGGCAGCCACGTCGCTTGTGGGTAATTATCAGGGATCGCTTTAACTTCCAGTTCAATCGGGCTGCTGACAATGGTTTCAGTTTGTCCACGGGTACGATAATTATTATTCACGGTGGCGCTGAAGCGTTGACTGGGGATCGCTAGAGTCCCCGATTTTTCTGGAAAAATAGCGTAACGACGTTCGTACAATCCAATGCGTTGACCATCTTTTACGATTACTTGGCGTTGTGGCTCTTGCAGTAACTCTAGGCGCGCATTGGCTACTGTAAATGGCGATAAATTTGGACTTTCGTGCTGTACTTTGAAATAAATACGCTCGATGTATAAGATCTCTTCCTGAACGTAATGCTCTCCCGAACTGACTTCGACTTCAAAATAAAAATTATCGTTTTTAACCGGTTGTGAGTTGCTGCTTTCGGTCACTTCGATGGTAATTTCATTACTGCTAACATTACCAAAAGGTAAGGGCGGAATGGTTAAGGTCCCCGTGCGCTTAGGAAACAACACCAAGGTCCATTCCGAAATCGAGTTATTCTTGCCATTACTAAATTGAATTTGTGTCGAGCGACTATTGCTGGTGATATCCCAATCCGCCTCAAGTGGACTAAAATCCGGCTCGCTGAGTAACGCTACATCTTGATAAGTGACCTTAAGTACCAACGAATCGTATTGACTGATTTCTTTGCGATCGACGCTGGCAA
>JARGOI010000211.1:3618-5080 GCA_029212275.1 Thalassolituus sp. | reverse complement strand
CCTTCTTTTAAAGCTAAGGGGCGTAATGTGCCATTGTTTAATGATTCCAAAATAGAGGGCATAGGTAACCAAGCAAATCCCACCCCTTTATTGATGAGTTCGATGGATTCACGTAAGTGACCAACCGTCCAGCGTTGCTCAGCACCATGCCATCCGGTATCAATTTGGGTTAGAAGTCCTGAATCACGCACAATTATTTGTCTGCATGTTTTTAGATCGTCGTAGGTCAGCTCTCTATCCAGTGTGTTCAATGGATGATCGTGCCGTGCCACTGCAATAAACTCGAGTAAACACAACTCTTCGTTTAAACCTTGCGGCATTGGCCGTGGAGACAAACCGATATCGACTTTATTTTGTGCAATCAACTCGTTGGTGCCAGACAGCACCGTATCGAAAATATCGATTCTTACGTAAGGAAACAGTTTAGAAACCGCATCTAATGCTTGGAAGATAATGTGTTGCGGGAAAGCACCATCGACCGCAATACGAAACTCAGACTCGGTTCCAAGGCTTATTGAATGGGCGACGGCTTCAATTCTGCCAACTTCATCCAATAACGATTGCCCACGCCGAAGCATCAATTTTCCGGCATCGGTCAGCTCCGTTTTGCGCCCATTGATTTGAAACAGCTCAAGGCCAAGTTCTTCTTCCAGTTTAGTGACCGCATGATGAATGCTCGACTGACTTTTATGAACCTGCGTAGCCGCCTGGTTAAATCCGCCATATTTCACGACCGCGGCAAACATGCGCCATTGCTCAAGTGTGGTTTTAGACATAGACGCAGCCCTGCATTCGATGGAGTTAAGATGATTTAACACTGAAAATCTTTATCATTCTATATTTTAGAACGCTTAATCTCATTTTAACCAATATTCTGTCACCTTCGGCCATGTTTGAATGATCTCATTACTAAGACTCGAAATGAGGAACAAACATTGAGCACATTATTACAAATCAATAGCAGTGTATTTCAGCAAAACGGTCAGTCGACTCAACTTGCTGATGCGTTTGCAAAAGTCTACCTAGATAATCATCCTGATAGTACGCTAAAGGTGCGCGACTTAACCGCCGATGCAACTCCCCATTATGACTCAGCCCGCATTATGGCGATTATGGCTTCTTCTGAAGAGCGCACTGAAGAACAACAAAAAATCGTTGATTATGCCGACATGCTGATTAGCGAAGTTCGCAACGCGTCGGCCATTATCTTAACCTTGCCTATGTATAACTTTGGTGTGCCATCTACGCTGAAAGCGTATTTCGATCACTTGGCCAGAGCAGGTGAAACCTTTAAATACACGGCCACCGGCCCAGTTGGTTTATTGGCAAATAAACCCGTGTATGTCGTTGCTACTCGTGGTGGTCAACACGCTGGTACACCGATGGATACGCAAACCGATTTCGTAAAACACTTTTTAGCGTTTATCGGTATTACTGATCTTCACTTTGTGTACGCTGAAGG
>JARGOI010000211.1:0-3518 GCA_029212275.1 Thalassolituus sp. | reverse complement strand
GTACGCAAAACATTGGGTGCAATCAAAATAACCACCAAAGCCGTTACCCACCCTTCTTGCGCCAATAACCATTGCGGCCAATCAATCGCTGTGCCCATCAAAAAGGCGATGCCATTAGCAAGGTGGAACAACACAAAACCGTGCCAAATAGCGTAACAAATTATTCCGATGGGCATGAAACTCAGTGCCGCTATGATGCGAAGGTTTTTAAGGTCTTTGCGATTAACTATTCCTTTTCTAAATAACCTGCGAGGTTCTTTTATTAATTTTCCCGCACGCAGATGCATAGCAAGCATGTTATCGCCCACCATTAAGAATCGTTTCCAATCCCATTTCTCACCATTAGTAATGCCTCGTTCTTCAACATCGGTTTCCGTGCCAGATACTTTATGATGGTGCAAATGGGTGTGACGACGGACCCAAGGATTTTGTGTCAAAGGTCTAGCGAGATACACGCCAGCCATCATGATGTGGTGCCTGATCGGTTGTTTGCGGTAATACATATAATGAATTAGATCATGCTCTAACTCATGTAATAACGACGTCCAAAATGCGCTGAGTAAAATAACTGCCCACGCGGGCATAATGCCTTCAAGCCAGAGCCAGCCATTCAATGCCATACCGGCGATGCTGACCAAAAAAATAGTCATGCCGACGGCGTTTTGATGCTTCATCAAAAAGGGGTGGCGAGCACGAACCTTGTCACTCACACTTATCAGTTCAATCTGGATTAACCGATCTTTGGCGCGAAGTTCTTTCTGATACTGATCGAAATCTAGCCTGTTTTTATCATTCTGTATCGCCGTCATGCTGTATATACTCCTTAACCATAAGTGGCAGAAACACGCACGCCACTTCTTAATTAAGTCAGTATACCTAAGTAGTCATAGGTCTGCTCAGCTGATCATGCCAACTTATTAGCAGCAGGTGTCCATGCTATCTGGGCAACCCAAAGCGGTCGCGAACTATTCAAACACCGATTTCTTACCGTAAATCTGCTTTAAAGAAACATTGTTGGCCGTGTCTTGGCTTTTACGAATGTGATTTTTCATCTCATCAATGGCTTGTTGCAGATCTTTATGAAGCAGCAACTGGCAAATTCGATAATGATCATCATAGGTGAATAAAACACTGTTTTCGTCGGGAAACCCCATTCTTCTAACAACACGAATTTTGTCGGAAATATCGCGTAAATAATTCACCAACACGTTGTTACCAGACAGTTCTGATAATTCCACATGAAAAGCCTCTTCTGCGGCTTTCAATGCATCGGTAATTTCTAAGCCATAATTCAATTGTTCGGGGTGCCAATCGTTACTCAAATCGATAAGCTCTTGATCATTTTTCCCTTCCGATATCAGTCGCAAGACCATGCTTTCTAATTCGAGGCGTACATCGTAGTAATTATTGATCGTGACTAAGTCGATATTACGAATAAAGCAGCCCTGCTTAGGGCGAATATTCAAAAATCCTTCCACTTCCAAACGCTGTAATGCTGCCCGAACAGGGGTACGGCTGACATCAAAATATTCTGACACTTGGGTTTCGGTGATGCGACTTCCTGGGCGCACATCAAAACAAGTAATCATTTCTTTTAAAGATTCATAGATCGTTTGAGCGTTTACTTTAGCGTTCTTCATGGGTTTTTAGTGCACTCATCTAAAGAATTTTTAAGACAGGGTTGCTTCATTATCGTGCGTTATCCGTCTCACATAGTGTACTGCCTTTTCTGTTGTATACAACGCAATGATGACAAAAGTATCAGTAAGCTATTGATTTATATGGTTTCTATTTTTCAGATTTATAGTGAATTAAAAAATTGGCACAAAGACTGCCTTAACATATCCATCGTTGTATACAACATCCATTCCAACTAGAGCGGATGACACGGCCCCCTTCAAAATATGCGCTAAAGGAAATCATCATGAGCAATAAAGAAAACCCAAGTAACCAAAAGAAAAATCCCCTAACCAGCTGTGTGAATCGCCGCCAAGTACTTAAAGGCATTGGCGTTGGTTCGCTACTGGTAACTACCGGCACTTGGTCAAGTTCATTATTGGCTGCGGAAAAAGTGAAAATGGGTTTTATTTATGTTGGCTCACGAGATGATTTTGGTTACAACCAAGCGCATTTCGAAGGCAAGTCAGGCGTTGCCAAGTTGGATTGGGTAAAAGCGTTTGATGAAGAGCTAGTACCCGAAACCATCGAAGTACAAAAAACCATGGAAAGTATGATTCAACTGGATGGCGCGAAAGTGCTATTCCCAACCTCCTTTGGTTATTTTGATCCTCATATTCTTAAATTAGCGCCTAAATACCCTGACGTTACTTTCTTACATTGCGGTGGTTTGTGGGATGCGTCTAAGCATCCTAAAAACGTCGGCAGCTATTTTGGTTATATCGATGAAGCCGTTTACTTGTCCGGCATTGTTGCTGGTCACATGAGTAAAACCGGAAAGCTCGGATTTATTGCTGCGATTCCCATTCCGCAAGTGTTGCGCAACATTAATGCTTTCACCTTAGGCGCGCAAAGTGTCAATCCAGACATCACCACCAACGTTGTGTTTACTGGTGGCTGGGCAAACCCAGTACAAGAAGCAGAAGCCTCTAACAGCATGGTCGACCAAGGTGTGGATGTACTGACATGCCATGTTGATAGCCCCAAAGTTGTGGTGGAAACGGCCGAAAAACGCGGCGTGTTCTCCTGCGGTTATCACACCAACAATGCTGCCCTCGCACCCAAAGGATTTTTGACCGGAGCCGAATGGAACTGGAGCAGCGTTTACGAAGACTACGCCAACATGATTCGCAAAGGTGAGCCAATTCCAAACTTGGTTCGCGGTGGCTTGAAAGAAGGCATTGTGAAAGCGAGTCCTTACGGTGCTGCTGTTACAGACGCAGCGAAAGCCGATGCAGAAGCAGCAAAAGCTAAGTTAATGACGGGCGAATGGCCTATTTTTGCCGGTGAAATTGTTGATAACAAAGGCAATGTGGTGATTCCTGCGGGCAAATCTTACGCACAAACCGATCCTTGGTTAGAAAGTATGAATTGGTTGGTTGCCGGTGTGATTGGCAGCGCCTGATCTCAGCCGATTCATCATCATTATTCACCATTTAAAATTAAGGACCGCCCATGCCTAAATCAATTGAAACTGTATTAATCACCGTGCTTGCGCTGTGCTTTTCTGCGGTATTGGTGGCGTTATTTATGTGGGCGGCGGGAGAATCTCCAGCTGAGGTGTTTTACACCATTTACCGCGGTGCATTTGGATCTTGGTTTTCGTGGCAAAACACCCTAGTCAGAGCCGCTCCGTTATTGTTAACCGCGTTGTGTACCGCATTGCCTGCACGGGCGGGTTTAATTGTGATTGGCGGCGAAGGGGCCATGGTTGTGGGCGGTTTATTTGCGGCACTGGCGGGTTTGCAATTAGTCGGTGCGCCATCTTATGTCGTCATTGGTGGCATGTTGCTGGCGGGTGGCCTCAGTGGTGGGTTGTGGATTGCCAGCGTCGGTGCGCT
>JARGOI010000210.1:3466-5086 GCA_029212275.1 Thalassolituus sp. | reverse complement strand
GAGATGTTTTCGAGGATAAGTTTATTCGCATCGATTTTAGACAAATCTAAAATATCGTTAATAATGCTGAGTAGATCTTTAGAGGACTTTAAAATATTTTGCAGATAGTCACTTTGCCGTTCACTGATTTGTGTGCGGGCGAGTAAATCGGAAAACCCAATAATACCATTCAACGGTGTGCGAATTTCGTGTGAGACGTTGGCCAAAAATTCCGATTTCATTCGGTTAGCCTTCATCGCTTCTTTTTTTCCACTGGTTAATTGGTGGTTACGAATCTCTAATTCGTCGATGGTTTCTTGGTTTTCTCGTGCAACTTGTTCAATATTTTTTTGATATTCCATATTGGTGTGTTGCATGGAGGCGGCAATGGAATTAATACCTGAGGCTAACTCTTTCAGTTCGCTACTCTCCGCGACGTGGACACGGCTTTCTAATTTACCCTCACGAATATCTTCCAATGCCGTCATCATGACATTGATTGGTCGAGTAATGCGTCGTCCAATACGCAATGCAATGAGCGTACAGGATAGTAATATTAAGCTTATAACAACAATAGCGTTGGCAAAGTATTGATAGAGAGCTAAGCGAGTATTGGTATTGGACAGTTCAATTTCAACCCAACCTAATAGCGCCTTAGGCTCCGACGTATTGTTAAAAAATTGTTCAGAGACCACATCGCTAATGGATAGGTTTTGGGCCGTAACTGGTGACTTAATTTGCAGCGATCCTTCGGTTTTACGTAACTCCATTTGATTATCATGGATAGACGATAAGGTTCTACGCTCATTGAGCATCAGCGGCCCGGCGCGAGTTAATAAATTTAGATCGGCATCGTAAATATTGATGGAACGCACGTCTTGTTCTTCTAGCATGGTATTAGCGATATTTTGTAAGATACCAATATTGCCAGTCATTAAGCCGTACTCGCAGGTTGGTGCGAGCTGTTTAGCCATCGATAGTCCGCGATCAGCCAACAGTTTGTCTAAATCACTTGAGCGCCCAGAAATAAAGTAAATACCCAGCACTAATGACATCAGTATGCTGGGCATTAAGGTTAAAAATAAAATTCGTTTGTTGATGCTCCAGTCTTTCATAAGGCACTTTTTGGGCTAATGAGTTGATCAGAATAAATGGCTAGAGCACGGGGCGCAAACAACGAACATCGCATCCTGTGCAACAGAGGGGTAAACTGCGTCTTTTAATAGCTTAATAAGAGGTCATGGTGACACATTCTGATTCTTACCCAACCATTGCACAGTGTGTAGGAAACACCCCTCTGGTTCGCTTGCAACGTATGCTGCCGGCGACGTCCAATAATACCGTATTACTGAAACTTGAGGGTAATAATCCTGCAGGGTCGGTAAAAGACCGCCCAGCCATCTCCATGATTCAGCGTGCAGAAGCCCGCGGTGATATTCGTCCCGGAGATACTCTTATCGAAGCCACGAGTGGTAACACAGGCATTGCCTTGGCCATGGCTGCGGCCATTATGGGTTATAAAATGATCTTAATCATGCCTGATAATGCCACTATGGAACGCCGTTGGGCGATGGAAGCCTATGGCGCAGAATTGATTTTGGTGGACCGCGAAGCGAGTATGGAAGGCGCCCGCGATCTTGC
>JARGOI010000210.1:0-3366 GCA_029212275.1 Thalassolituus sp. | reverse complement strand
ACTTTGAGTAGAAAGCCCCAAGGTCAACGTTTTTCCAATCACAGAAAACCACGCTCGGCCACTACCAATTCATCATCGAATGGCGGAAGCGCCAACGTCAGCGCGATAGCCTCCGAACGTATTGTGCGCTTGACCATCGACGGCTTAAGTTCCGAAGGTCAAGGCGTCGCTCGTCAAGGACGGGATGTTTTTTTTGTGCCTGGATCATTACTTGGCGAAGAGGTCGATGTTCGTCTGCTCGAACGTCGCAAAAAAATATGGCATACACGACTTGTCGGGGTTATTACTGAATCGGAAAACCGCCAAGTGCCTCCTTGTCCGCATTATCAGCATTGTGGCGGCTGTGATCTCCAGCACATGAACTACCTTGCGCAAGTGCAGTTTAAACACGATCGTGTGGTGCGTGAATTGGCAAAGCAGCACATCACCCCGCAAACTTGGGTATCGCCGTTAACGGCAGGTGAGCAGCATTATCGCCGCAAAGCACGTTTGGGCGTGCGTTTTAGTAATGAGCAAGAAACTAATTTTGTTGGCTTTCGGGAGTCGGCATCTAAGCATTTGACTGACATCGATCAATGCTTAGTGTTGCCCGATCATCCTGCCCTTAATTGGGCCGCATGGCGCGAACTCATCGGCACGCTGGATGCTCGCCAACATATCACCCAAATAGAGCCTGTTTGGGCAGATAATGTGTTGGCGTTTGTTCTGCGTGTGTTAAAGCCACTCAATAAAGTGGATATGAATAAATTGATCGAACGTTTGGACACTTGGCAAAGCGCAGATCCTAGACGCCAGCTGCAACTGTGGTTGCGTACTTCTAAAGAGGGCGAGCCCGAATGCGTTTGGCCGACAACCCCTTCACCGCTGTGGCACACCGTCGAAAATATGCAGATAAACGTCCAAGTGGATGATTTTATGCAGGTGCACGGTGGCGTCAACTCTCTAATGGTGACACAAGCGCTGGCATGGTTAGCGCCCAAGTCTGACGAAGTTATTTGGGATTTATTCAGCGGTCACGGTAATTTTTCCTTACCTATTGCCCAGCGCTGTCGCGAGTTGATTGCGGTTGAAGGGCAGCCAGCAATGACTCAGAGTTTGCAATCTCAGGCAGAAAAACTGGCCCTACCTTTGCAGGCCATAACCGCAGACTTATCACAGGACGGTGCCTTACGCGGCTTACCCGCGCCTGATGCTATCTTACTCGATCCCCCCAGAGCAGGGGCCAGTGCTGTTATCCCAGAATTGATTCGCCGTAAAATTAAGCGAATAGTCTACGTGTCTTGTGATGCGGCAACACTTGCTAGAGATTTAAACGCACTCAGTTTGGGTGGTTACGTAACAGAACAAGCAGGAATCATGGATATGTTCCCACAAACGCACCATGTAGAAACCATGGTATTGCTGCGCTTCGGTGGCAATTGATGGTTAAAGTACGCGATGATCATCCGCTCTTGCATGACGGCTCGTTAGACATCGATCGCTGGCTTGATGAGACAGCAAGTGTCTCGGAATTGCGCGATGTCGAAACGATGAGAACGGCATTACAGCTCGCCAAAAAGCTGTCCGATGAGGCCATTGCTAATCGCACCTATTGGTCGATTGATAGCGTGCAGATGGGCATAGAAATGGCGCAAATTTTAATTGATTTGCGACTCGATAGTGCATCCATCATTGCTTCCATTTTATATCGTGCCGTCCGTGAGGGCCGATTGTCGTTGGCCAAAGTAGAACGACAATTTGGCGATGAAGTGGCAAAACTGATTGAGGGTGTGCTGCGCATGGCAGCCATCAGCGCCATTCAGAATTCGGGCGACCAAGTTGTGCTTGGACAGCGTGAGGCGCAGGTCGATAACTTGCGTAAAATGTTGGTGTCGATGATTGATGACGTTCGTGTAGCGTTGATTAAGCTAGCTGAGCGTACCTCAGCCATTCGAGCCATGAAAGATGCGCCCGATGATAAACGTCGTCGCGTTGCGGAAGAAGTCTTTAATATTTATGCGCCTTTGGCACACCGTTTAGGTATTGGCCATATAAAGTGGGAATTGGAAGATCTGGCATTTCGTTATTTAAAGCCTGATGCCTATAAACGAATTGCTCAGCTACTCGATGAAAAACGTCTCTCGCGGCAAGATTATGTGGTGCAAGTGGTGGATGCTTTGCAAAATGCAATTTCCGCTGCGGGCATCGCTTGTGATGTGGTTGGCCGTGCCAAGCATATCTATAGTATTTGGCGAAAAATGAATCGTAAAAATCTCGATTTTTCACAAATTTATGATATTCGTGCGGTGCGTATTTTAGTGCCTGAATTACGTGATTGTTATGCTGCGTTGGGTATTGTTCACGGCTTATGGCGACACATTCCAAATGAATTTGATGATTACATCGCCAACCCCAAAGAAAATGGCTATCGCTCGTTGCATACGGCGGTAGTTGGGCCAGAAAACAAAGTTCTAGAAGTACAAATTCGTACCCATCAAATGAATGAAGATGCCGAACTTGGCGTCTGTGCTCACTGGTTATATAAAGGCACCGATACCAAAGCCAAAGATCAAGCTTACGAGCAAAAGATTTCGTGGCTGCGACAAGTACTGGAGTGGCATGAAGATCTGGACGATTTACCGCAATTGTTGGGGGAACTGAGAACCGATATTAACCCTGACCGCATCTACGTATTTACGCCAGAGGGCCACGTAGTTGATTTGCCACCACGTGCAACACCGGTCGATTTTGCCTATCGAGTACACACCGAAGTAGGTAACAAATGTCGCGGTGCCAAAGTCAACGGACGCATCGTTCCCCTGACGTATCAGTTAAAAAATGGCGAACAAATTCAAATTTTAACGCACCCTAGCGCCCATCCGAGTCGCGATTGGCTATATCCTGATGCGGGTTATATTGCCACTACGCGCGCCCGCGCCAAAGTTGCGCATTGGTTTAAACTGCAAGATCGTGATAAGAATATTGAAGATGGGCGACAGCTCGTTATGCGCGAAATGGATCGCTTGGATTTAGTGGACGAGTCTTTGCAAGATGTTGCGGCGAATTTGAACATGCGCACTATGGATGATGTATTTGCCGCGGTCGGCGCGGGTGATTTACGGGTTGGGCAAATTGTTCATCAATTATTGAAACTTGCTGACTCTCACGTTCAAAAACAACAAGAGCTGCCTTTAGCTCGTCGTGCTGAAAATAAAGATCTTAAATCTCTTGGTGGCGATGTCGTGATTCATGGTGTCGGTAATTTGCTGACGCAGATTGCCCAGTGCTGCCATCCTGTTCCGGGCGATGATATTCGTGGATACATCACCATCGGCCGAGGCGTCACGGTGCATCGCAGCGATTGTGAAAATTTATTGCACTTGACCT
>JARGOI010000209.1 GCA_029212275.1 Thalassolituus sp. | reverse complement strand
GTCTGGTGCACATTCACCGAGCAGCAAATCGACTTAAATTACAATGCAGAAATCACGTACGAATTGATGGAAAAGTACATCGCTTTCTTAGCCGATAAAGGGGTAAAGCTTTTTCGTCTAGATGCGTTTGGTTATACAACAAAACGAATTGGTAGTAGCTGCTTTTTGGTTGAGCCCGAAGTATATCGGATTCTAGATTGGGTTAACTCTGTGGCACAACGATACGGTGCTGCATGTCTCCCCGAGGTTCATGATCACACAAGTTATCAATACGCAATCGGACGTCGTGACATGCATCCCTATGGCTTTGCTTTACCTCCATTAGTGTTGTTTTCTTTGCTGGATGCCAACAGTGTTTATCTTAAAAACTGGTTGCGTATGTGCCCCCGAAACATGGTGACCGTACTTGATACCCATGATGGTATTTGTATCCCTGACGTTGAGGGTGTACTACCTGATGATAAAATCAAAGCATTGATCGATAACCTGCAGCAGCGCAGTGCCGATCCTATATTACGTCGCTCGGCTGCCAATATTCATAGTGTTGGCGCTATCTATCAAATTACTTGCACCTTCTATGATGCATTAATGCAAAACGATGACGCTTACATCGCCGCACGAGCTATTCAACTGTTTACCCCAGGTATTCCCCAAGTGTATTACGTAGGATGGCTAGCGGGTGTGAACGACGAAGACTTAATGGCAGAAACGGGAGAGTTAAGAGATATTAACCGTCACTGGTACACATTAGACGAAGTTGACGAAGCAGTAGAGCAACCTGTGGTTAAACGTCTTACCGATTTGATGCGTTTTCGCAGCAACTATCCTGCCTTTGATGGTCATTTTGAATTAAATTCGAGTAATGACTCCAGTGTTCATATGGCATGGCGCCACGGTGAGTACTATTGCGAAGTGTTTATTGATCTTAATTTCAAAACCACGAAATTGAGCTATTTAGACACCCATGATCTCTCGGAAGTCACACTTACCTGCTAATATTTAGCGACGGTGCGTTTTGTGGATTATGTTATTTAACAAGCATTGTTGATTTCATTGGTGGAGATTTTGAAGGTTGATTCGTCAAAGCATCCACCGTGTCACATGATTTTTTTAAATGTCGGCTAAACTGTCCCCAACAGTACTTAAGTAAATCGTTTTTAACCTTTTTGACTTTTTATCTAGGGCGCGCTCAATTATTCATAAGTGCCCTAACAAACAACTTCTGCGGAAATAATCCTATGTTAACCATGGCGCGTTCCATTTCATCACTGCTGCTAGGGGTAACTTTGCTCTTGTTGGGCAGTGGCTTGCTAAATACCTTATTGGCGATTCGCGGAGGTTTAGAAGGATTTACCAATCAGACCATGGGTTTTGTCATGTCTGGTTACTTTTTTGGATTCTTTATTGGTACATTTTTCGCGTTACCGATGATACGTCGGGTGGGTCACATTCGCGCGTTTGCGGTGGCTGCAGCGATAGCATCTGTTTCTTCGTTAATGCACCAAGTGATAATTGATCCATGGGCTTGGGCGGGTTTGCGAGTATTAACTGGGATGTCGTTAGTTGTGCTCTACACCACGATTGAAGGTTGGTTAAATTCTCAAACACCGACCGCTCAACGTGGCCAAGTATTTGCTATTTATATGGTAGTTAACTTAGGTGCGTTGACCTTAGCTCAACAATTGCTGTCTTTTGGTGAGGTCAGTGATTATGTATTGTTTGCTATTGCTTCCATGCTAATTACTTTGAGTCTGGTGCCTGTGGCTTGGACGCGCCGAACTCCACCCGAAGTTAATCAAGTGCGTCGCTTAAGTATTCCTTTCTTATGGCGCATTGCTCCGATTGCCGTGGCTGGTGGTTTGTTATCGGGTTTGGCTATGGGTGCATTTTGGGGGATGGGCGCTGTTTACGCTTCCAATATTGGGCTTAGCACCGCTGAGGTCGCGGCTTTTATTACGGCAACCATTTTAGGTGGGGCACTGTTGCAGTTTCCCGTTGGACGATTATCGGACAAGTTTGATCGTCGTAAAGTGTTAATGATTTCCGCCATTATTGCCGGATTTTCAGCATTATTAATTATCCCAATGGCAATGTTGTCCGGTTGGTATTTGTTAATTGCGATGGCACTTTATGGTGGTTTTGCATTTTCTATATATCCAATTGCCATTGCGCATGTCATAGATCATTTGGAAGGCAGTGATATTTTAGCGGGCGGTAGCGCTTTGTTGTTATTGCATGGTGTAGGAGCTGCAATAGGTCCGGCGCTGGCGGGGACGCTGATGGATTTCTTGGGCTCCCAGTCTTTGCTGGTTTATTTTTGGTTCATGCAATGGTTATTGGCGGTCGTCGCTTTCTTAAAAATGCGCGAACGGGTTGAAGATAAGACGCTGGGCGATGCTGCGCATTTTATGCCGATGGTGCGCACCACAGCGGCAGCATTTGAAATGCATCCGGATGAAAATGATACCGGAGTAACCACTGATTCTGAATTAAGTCAGTCTTTTTCAGAAGCTCAATTTGAGAAAGAATACCCCAAATTCGAAGATCCTGAAAATGAACCTAATAAATTACAACCTTAAATGTCAATATTGGTAAGTGAACTGTTAGTATCTTAGGCGGTCTTAATCAATAATTATTTTGATGCAGTATGGGTATCAATACTATTTTGGCTTGAAGTATGGGTATCAATACTATTTTGGCTTGAAGACTGATATTTATCGCTAATGACGTGGCTCGCCACGTTACTAGAATATCAATGAAACATCTTTTTTCTGACTAATACCGAGGGTTTGGTGAAAAATAAAGCATGGTCTTTAATATTCACTTTTAGTTCATTAAGCCGAATTAGCAGAGTCAAACCTAATAATTTAAGGCTTAATGAAAGGATTAGATTAAATAGTTAAATTAAATAATGTCAGCCATTAAATTTGCTACCATAGATCTTCAAATTAAAACTTCGCATTAGCACCTCACTTTAATTTTATTATTGGAAAGATAAACAAGGCGCGCATTCGGCCCGCCGATTAAAGATTCATGTATTAACAGGAGAACACTATGTATTTGGCCACCGACTTGGATGGGACCTTTCTAGGAGGCTCTCAAGAAGATCGCCAGCAGTTGTATCAACTCATTGCTTCTCATCCCCACATCGAACTCATTTTTGTCACTGGCCGAGGTCTCGAGTCAGTCATGCCGCTACTTTCAGACCCTACCATTCCTCAACCTAAATACATTATCTGCGATGTTGGTTGCACCATAGTCGATGGCGAAACACTTCAGCCCGTCATGGAAGTTCAAGGAAGGATTGATGATACGTGGCCTGGTGAATATAAAATTCAGGATGCGGTCGATCATATATCTGGTTTGGTTCGTCAAGACGTGCCGCAAGAACGTCGCTGTTCATACTATGTTAGCCCAGAAGATTATTCTCCTGTGGCCGAAGAATTGCAAAAGATCGGTCACTCCTTATCTTGCGATGTGCTGTACTCAGCCAACAAGTATTTAGATTTTTTACCTCGAGGTGTTAATAAAGGAGCAACGCTAGTATCTCTTATTGAATATTTGGGTGTTGATAAAGAAGACGTCATGATTGCTGGCGATACACTCAACGATTTGGCTATGTACGAGCACGATTTTATCGGCGTTTGTGTTGGTGAATCAGAGGTAGGACTGCTCGAGGCTACCGAAGGTCAAGCCCGCGTCTTTCATGCAAGCATGGCCGGTGCTGGTGGCATTATTGAGGCCTTCAGTCATTTTGGATTTTTAGGCGAAGAGGGCATCATTGCCGAAGGTCGTGATGATATCGCACCGGGAAAATCAGACTTAGTCATTGTTTATCACCGTTTGCCGTATGAGGAATACGTCGAGGATGGTGTTATGAAACAACGTCCGCACAAATCTCCTAATGGCATTATTCCGACATTGGCCAGTTTCTTTAAAGACGGCAGACACGGAGCTTGGGTGGCTTGGTCAATTAAAGACGATTCCTTAAAAAAATTCGATACTCACACCGAAGTAGATAAAGGAAAATACCCTAATTTGGTCGCTTCGCGCGTGGCGCTCAGCCAAGAAGAAGTCGATATTTTCTACAAACGTTTTTCGAAAGAAGCTTTCTGGCCAACGCTGCACACCTTTTGGGAGCGGGCCACATTTAGAGAGGATCATTGGCAAGTCTTTTGCGAAGTGAATCGTAAGTTTGCAATTTGTACCGCCGCAGAAGCGTCTATCGGAGCGACGGTTTGGATTCATGATTACAATTTATGGATGGTGCCGGCCTATCTGCGTGAAATCCGTCCAGATTTGAACATCGCTTTTTTCCATCACACCTATTTTCCTTCGGCGGATGTATTCAATGTTTTGCCTTGGCGAAAAGAGATTGTGGGTAGCCTTCTGCAGTGCGATTACATTGGCTTCCATATCCCGCGCCAATCAGAAAACTTTATTGATGTAGCCAAAGGTGTGATGCCATTTGAAGTCACCGAAAAGAGTGGCTGTGCACCGCGTTTCCTCACCTATGGCTGTGCCCTAGGACTTGATGAAATGACCACTGAAATTAAGGTAGCCGATCGTGTTATCCGTTTAGGTGCTCACCCAGTTGGGTTAGATTTAAAACGAGTCGATACAGCATTGGCGATGCCAGAAATTCAAAAGCGCATGGAAGAACTGCGCCATGAGTTAGACGGGGTGAAATTGGTACTGTCCGTTGAGCGCTTGGATTACACCAAGGGCATTCCGGCCAAGCTACAGGCTTTTGAGAAATTGCTGGAAGATCATCCCGAACTGCATGGCAAAGTAACGTTGTTGACAGTGTGTGTGCCAGCCGCAAAAGAAATGACTGTGTATAACGAGCTACAGAGCGAAATTGAACAAGCCGTCGGCCGTATTAATGGACGTTATGCGCAAGTAGGCTGGACGCCAGTACAGTTCTTCTTCCGCGCGGTACCATTTGATGACTTGGTCGCCTATTACGCCATGGCGGATGTTATGTGGATTACGCCGTTGCGTGATGGACTGAATCTCGTTGCGAAAGAGTATGTGGCTACTCAGGGCAAAACGGGTGGCAAGGGAACGCTGGTATTATCGGAGTTTGC
>JARGOI010000208.1 GCA_029212275.1 Thalassolituus sp. | reverse complement strand
AAAGGTTAGTAGTGAACGAATACAGTCTTACTGGAATAGGCATGACCTCTCAGCGTACGCGCAACCGTATGGTTCAGCGTTTACGCGAAGCGGGTATTAAAAATGACAAGGTGTTAGATATTATGGCCTCTACGCCACGTCATTTATTTGTTGACGAAGCTCTTTCACATCGCGCCTACGAAGACAATTCGCTGCCCATTGGTTATGGTCAAACCATCAGTCAGCCATACACGGTTGCTAGAATGACCGAAACCTTATTAGCCGCAGGCCCATTACATAGGGTGTTAGAAATTGGCACAGGCTCGGGTTATCAGACGGCGATTTTGAGCCCATTGGTGACTGAGCTTTTTAGTGTCGAGCGTATTGAAGCGCTGCACAACAAAGCCACTCAGAAACTGATTAAATTGGGTTACGACAACGTACGCACTAGTTTATCCGATGGTACTTGGGGGTGGCCTGAATTTGGTCCATACGATGGAATTTTAGCGGCAGCTGCACCAGAAGATGTGCCTGAGAGCTTGTTAAAGCAACTCGCAGATGGCGGCCGTATGATTATTCCGGTGGGTGGCAAAGAGCAGTATTTGATTTTAATTACCCGCCGTGGTGATTATTTTGCTCGAAAAAAACTAGAACCTGCACGTTTTGTCCCTTTTTTACCGGGCGTGCAGAATTAACTAAACTCTTTAAGGACGCTACGGCGTCCTTATTTTTAAAAGTGATTGTTCGCAAGCGTCGTTCCATGCTTGCAGAGCAATCGGCATATTAGGACAGTAACCATGAATTATGTTTGGGTGTTTTTAAAGGGATTGGCCATGGGTGCCGCCGATGTGGTGCCGGGTGTATCAGGTGGCACCATTGCCTTTATTACAGGCATCTATGCACGGTTGTTAACAGCGATTACCCAGATCAATTTTCAAGCGTTGCGCATTGTGAAAAACGAAGGCGTGGTCAGTGCATGGAAATACATCGATGGCAATTTCCTAGTGGCATTAGGCGTCGGTATTTTAACCGCCATCATCACTTTAGCTCGGGTGATTCATTATCTGTTAATGACGCATCCTATTTTCGTCTGGTCGTTTTTCTTCGGACTTATCATTGCATCCTGTTGGCACATTGGACGCACCATTAAACAATGGCGTGGGTTTGAAGTGATCGCCTTGTGCGTTGGTGCGGCGATTGCGGCGTACATCAGCGTTGTGTCTCCAACAGAAATAGCCGCTACCTTACCAGTGGTCTTTATTGCCGGCAGTATTGCTATTTGTGCGATGATTCTTCCCGGCATTTCGGGATCGTTTATGCTGTTGCTGATGGGCTTATACGGGCCGATCATGGGTGCAATTCATGATGCCAACGTGGTCTTGTTGGGTACTTTTATGGGCGGGGCCGTATGCGGCTTGCTCTTATTCTCTCGATTATTAAGCGCGCTTCTGCAGCGTTATGAGTCGGTTATGTTGTCGTTGTTGACAGGCTTTATGGTGGGTTCTTTGGTGAAAGTATGGCCTTGGAAAGAAACGGTGCTGACGCGTATTAATAGTCATGGCGTGGAAGTGCCATTTATAGAAACCAATGTGCTGCCTGCATTCGACCAAATGTTGTTAATTGCCTTGGTGTTAGCGGTGGCTGGTGCGGCAGTGGTGTTATTAATGGAACGCGTGGCAGTGAAAGACACTCAACACTAGACTGTTTTTTAAAAAAAGCAGTCTATTTCTGTATAAAAAAGTGAGTAAAACGGAAAGAATTAAAAAAAACATGATTAAACTGTCTTTTTTTTGGAATAAATAAAGATATAAAAAAATATTTTTATACCTTTATGGAATTACAAAGATGTGCAAACTTTGATCAAAACAGAAACAATAATCTCGCGTCAAAAAAACAACCTTTTTCAGAAATCTATGCAAATACTTCGTTGGGTCACAATAGTCACGTTACTGAGCACCATCATCGGATGCGCTTCCGGTGGTGGTTTTGTGTCGGTAGATCAGAAGTTTTCAAGGTCCACTAAAACGTCAGATTTCTATCGTGTTAAAAATGGCGATACATTAATTGCCATTGCTTGGCGCTATGGTCTGGACTACAAAGCGTTGGCAAACGCTAACGCTATTTCTGCTCCTTACACGATTTATCCCGGTCAAAAAATTGACTTGAGGGAATCGAGTGTACGTCCCGTCGTTGTCAAAACACCCCCCGTCAAAAAACCGTCAAACAATCCAACTTCTGACCAACAGACTGCGCAAGTACCCCCGCAAGATATGCCGAAAAAAGCCATAACTTATCAAATGTCCCAAATTGATACTTGGATATGGCCGCTTTCAGGAAAGGTAATTGGTCAGTTTTCAACTATAAAGCCCGTCAACAAGGGTATTGATATCGCCGCTTCTTTGGGTGAATCTGTATTGGCAGCAGCGGATGGAACCGTGGTTTATGCAGGTACAGGACTTCGTGGTTACGGCAATTTGTTGATTATCCGTCACAACGAAAATTATCTCAGTGCCTACGCCCACACCAACCGCATTTTAGTTAGCGAAGATGAAAATGTTAAAGCTGGCGACAAGATTGCCGAAACAGGTTCTACCGGTACTGATAAAGTGAAACTTCACTTTGAAATCCGTAAAAACGGGAAGCCGGTCAATCCACTGGATTACTTACCGCAAGGTAGCAGATGAGTGGATAAATCATTAACAATCGTTCTGGCACGAAACCTGTTTCGGTTAGAGTAGAACGAAAACGACAAGGCGGGATTCAACATGGCAGTTCAAAAATTAGAAACTTCTGACGTAGACGTATTTGATGATGTAGAAGCTTTGTCGGAAGACTCTGGCAGTTCAGATACTGGCTCTGACGCAAACGAACATTTCGAAGCCGAAAGTGCTGGCAAGACGTTAGATGCAACGCAACTTTACCTGAATGAAATTGGATTCTCGCCGCTGTTATCCGCCGACGAAGAAGTGCATTACGCACGCTTAGCTCGCAAAGGTGATGATTTAGGTCGCCGCCGCATGATCGAAAGTAACTTGCGTTTAGTGGTTAAAATTTCTCGTCGCTATATCAATCGCGGTTTGTCACTTCTCGACTTAATTGAAGAAGGCAACCTAGGACTGATTCGTGCTGTAGAGAAATTCGATCCCGAACGCGGTTTCCGTTTCTCTACCTACGCGACATGGTGGATTCGTCAAACCATCGAACGTGCCATCATGAATCAGACGCGAACCATCCGCTTGCCTATTCATGTCGTAAAAGAATTGAATGTTTACCTGCGTGCTGCCCGTGAACTGACTCAGAAGTTAGATCACGAACCTACTGCAGAAGAGATTGCGGCACTGCTAGAGAAGCCAGTCAGTGACGTTAAGCGTATGCTAAAGCTGAATGAACGCGTGACGTCGGTTGATACCCCTTTAGGTCCAAATTCCGATAAGTCGATACTCGACACCATTGCTGATGAGCGCGTCGAAGATCCAAGCGAAGAACTGCAAAACTCTAACATCCAGATGAACCTAGATCAGTGGATTGATGAATTGCCTGAAAAACAACGTGAAGTCTTGTCTCGTCGTTTCGGTCTTCGTGGCCACGAGAGCAGCACGTTAGAAGATGTGGGCCGCGAAATTGGTCTGACTCGCGAGCGAGTTCGTCAAATTCAAGTAGAAGCGTTGCGCCGCTTGCGTGAGATTATGGAAAAACAAGGCTTGGATGCTGAAACCTTATTTGGTTATGCTTCATAAGAACGTTCTAGTGAAATAAAGTGTGAAAAAACCGGCTCTGAGCCGGTTTTTTGCATTTCAATGATTGAGTAATGAGATCGAGAAATTAAGACCTCCTCAATACACCATTAAAATGGAATATCATCATCAAAATCATCAAAGTTGTTGCTTGGCTGGGGTGCTGCAGGTCTTGGCGCTTGCTGACCTGGTGCTGGATGAGAAGGTGCTTGCTGTGGCGCGCGAGCCGGAGCTTGCTGATAGCCACCACCTTGAGGAGGTTGACCATAGCCTTGCGGCGCTGAGTGTTGTGGCGCTTGTTGATAACCACCTGGCGCTGGTTGCTGATAGCCGCCTGGGGCAGGTTGTTGGTAGCCACCTTGTTGCGGTGCGCCATTACCTGCCATTGCGCCAGCCATGTTTCCGGGTGCACCCATATTGCTGCTCATGCCGTCGGAACGAGAATCAAGCATCATCATGTCGTTGGCAATGATTTCGGTGGTGTAGCGTTTTACGCCGTCTTTTTCCCATTCGCGGGTACGCAATTTACCTTCAAAGTAAGCGCGCGATCCTTTCTTTAAATATTGTTGGCAAATTTCCGCCAGCTTGCCGTAAACGGTGAGGCGGTGCCATTCAGTCGACTCAACTTTTTGACCTGTGGCTTTATCGTTGTAGCTTTCGTCGGTCGCTAAATTGATATTGGCGACGGCGTTGCCATTTGGCATAAAACGCACTTCGGGATCACGCCCTAACGTTCCAATTAACGTTACTTTATTAACACTGCGGCCCATTATTTTCTCCTTTAGATTCTATGATCTTTAAAGCCTCTTCGCGCTGAAACGCGTCAGCTTTTACTTTTAAATAAACAGCATGCTCGTCTTCGCTGTAAAATACGTCAGCAACACCTTCGACTAGGGCAAGATTAGTCAGCATTGACCTATCGTTAGATGGCGCTGCATTCATAGCTACTGGCAAACGAACACCGGTAAGATATTGCGGCGCGGGTGTGAGCAAAATGTAAAACACCCAAAGTAACACCAAAGCCCCCAACACGACAAATAATAAGCTGTATCCCTTATTTGCCAGCAGCCAGCCACCTAGGCTGCCACCTGCGAACGCGCCTAAAAACTGCATGGTGGAATAGATTCCCATGGCACTGCCTTTGGCTCCGGCAGGGGCTATTTTACTCAGCCACGACGGTAGGCTCGCTTCCATCAAATTAAAGCCCCAAAAATACAGCAGCAGTAATAAGGCCCATTGCCATAGGCTGGTGGCAACGGACATCGCAAATAATGCGATAGTAATAATAACAGCGCCAATAATAACAATGCTTTTCATTTGACGGCGTTTTTCAGCCACGATAATCATGGGCACCATTAATACGAAGGCAACTAATAA
>JARGOI010000207.1 GCA_029212275.1 Thalassolituus sp. | reverse complement strand
CTGAAAGAATAATGTCTGA
The DNA here is from genome assembly GCA_029212275.1 of Thalassolituus sp. Lineage (GTDB taxonomy): Bacteria > Pseudomonadota > Gammaproteobacteria > Pseudomonadales > Oceanobacteraceae > Thalassolituus. The sequence continues at coordinate 5,072 of JARGOI010000207.1, read as the reverse complement.
TCGTTTGCCTGCAACGTCAATGAAATAGCCTCGAAGTGCTTTCATAATAAAGTCGAAAATAAATACAATAGCGACGCCTATCGCCAGTACCCATAGTGTTTCAAGTGCATGATTGGGTACGACACGGTCGTATACATTCATAATGAACAGTGGAGACGCCAGAGCGAATAAGTTAATCAGTAACGAAGCGGCTAGCGCCTCGCTATATATTGGCCAAGATTTAAAAATAACATCCCAAAACCAATGCTTTGCTTTAGGGATAACAGAGTTGGCTGTTCTGCTATCAAAGGTGTGCTCTGCTTGAATAAAAAAAGCAGAACCAGTGTAAATTTCGTCTAATACGCTAAGACGGACTGTTTTTTCACCGCTGTCTGTTTCCGGTAAAATAATGGTGCAGTTATCATCATTTTTGGAAATTAAAACGCAGGTTTTATCGTCATCTAGTAGCAAGATAGCAGGTAAAACTAAATTGGATATTTCAGCCAGTGGGCGGCGGATAAGCCCTGTTGATAATCCAGCTCGTTGAGCTGCTCGTATGAAAAGTGACGCATTAAGTTTATTGTCTACTAACGGTAAACCGGCGGTTAGCGAGTCAGCAGAATGAGGCGTGTTGAGTAGTTTGCAGACTGACAATAAAGCTAACAGCAGCGGGTCATCCTGGTTTGTTATGCCTGCCATATTATCCAACGGTTTTTTTAAAGTTGCTTCGGTCATCTTTTATCCACTTGATACGAAATAAGGCACAAAAATCCGTATTTTGTGCACTAAGTTTGATTATTGTTTTTGATTTAGTGATACTAGAACAAATTTCAGAAAATGCAATCGGAGCTACCAATATGCCTTATGTTAATCGCAACGAGCACGGCGAAGTGACGGAATTATTAGATGTCTGCGATAAGGCTAATGGAGAGTGGCTTGATGTCGGCCATGCGGATGTTATTGAGTTTCTAAGAAAACCATCTCAAGCCAATAAGCTTAAGGAATCTTTGAGCCGCTCTGATAGTGAAATGGTACGTGTGGTTGAGGATTTGGTAGATATGTTAATGGAAAAGCAGGTATTCGTTTTTACTGAATTGCCAGAGGCGGTGCAAGATAAGCTTAATAAACGTAAAAAATTACGCCATGATGTTAATGCCTTAAGTAATCTCATTGGGGATGACGATAATATCTTGTAATCACTTCTTGTGGTCTTAAGGTATAAAAACTCAAAATTAGTACCTTAGTACAATAGCCAGTCTCAAGCGGCTGACCTAAAATTCCGGTTAACTTAGCAGCAATGAACGTTTGGCCTCAACAATGATAGATGCACTGGTAATCGACACAACAGATCAAATCACCTCATTGTTGTTAGGTGATAATGCTTGTATTCAAACGATTGATGATGAGGTTAAGGCATTGAATGTCATTGATAACGCGGCATCAGTCGTTGTATTGCTGCATTACAATGTACGAAAAGAGCAAACTGAAGAATATGTAAAGTTAATCGTTAACACTAACGCAAAAAGCAAGGTTGTTGTTATCGCTGACAAGCTTGATGAAGAGACGGTATTAGCATGCTTACTGGCTGGTGCGCAAGGCTATCAATCATTAAGCGGATTAAAGCAATATAGCAATAAACTATTGGCGGCCATGAATGCTGGTGAGGCATGGATAACGCGTCGAATGACCGCCACATTGCTTGAGACATTGCGGGCGCATAAATAGGACAAGATTATGGCAAATGATGTAACTAGTAACGAACCAGAGGCATTAGACCTGCTGGATCTGTTGGTTGACGAAAGCAATGATATTCTGAGTGATTATGTGTCTATTTCATTAGAAGCATTGAGTGAAGGCACAAAAATTAGTGTCACCACGGTGGAAGATCAGCCGGCAACCTACTCATCAACATTAACTGGTGTAACGTTAACCGACCTTCATTGTTTGGTCGATATACCACCAGAGTCATAAAAAATAAGTAAATTTAGTACTTTAGTACAATAGATAAACCAGTAAACGTAAGCAATACTCACTATTATTAAGAATGTAAAAACCAACGGATCGGAGAAACACCATGGCTAATGTAGGCACAGTACAATCAGTAACAGGCGTCGTAAGAGCAATCGCAGAAGACGGAACGGAACGCATATTAAGCGTAGGCGATACAGTGGCTGAAAACGAAAAAATAATCACAGGTGATGGCGTTATCGTTATCGCCTTTACCGACGGCACCGTTATGGACATGGGTAGTAACTCAAGCCTTGTGCTGAATGACGATGTATTAAACCAAGAAGGCGAGCAAACAGCGCAAAGCCGTGAATCAGCAGGCGAAGAAGTAGCCGCACTGCAAGAAGCGCTAACAAACCCAAATTTTGACCCAACAGCAGACCTACCAGCAACAGCCGCTGGGCCAGCCGCTGCAGGTGGTGCGCCAGGTAATAATGGCCACAGTGTTGTTAGTGTAGATTACTTAAACCCAGAAGCACCAGTAGAAGCAGGGTTTGATACAGTTGGTATTAGCCAAGAATTTTTACAGCCGGATGAAGAATTACCGCCGGTTATTGATTCACCGCCTGAAGCGGATGATGTGTTAACAGAGGGGAGCCGTGGAGACGAGTTGCCTGCAGAATTACAATCTGCATTGTCGCAACTGGGGTTGGGTGGCAGTGAAAATGGGAATTGGCTGCAAAATGGGACAAATGGATCTGCGGTACAAAATACCCTTACAGTTAGTGCTGGTGATGAGATCAGCTTTGATTGGTTCTTTGATGCGGATGATTATCAGCCTTTTAATGATTTTTCGTTTGCAGTAATTGATGGAGTGGCTTTTGAATTAGCAGACATTTCTGATGTAGGTAGTTATAACACCGCAGGGTGGACTACCTTTACATATAAATCAACAAGTTCAGGTGATGTCAGTATTGGTTTTGGTACTATGAATACAGGGGATTCAGGTGTTACTAGCTATTTATTAGTAGATAACCTACAAGTTAATGGGTCATTAGTTGAAGGGTTTAATGTTGATTTAAGCGAATGGAATACACTAGGTACAGTAAGTCTTGTTCCTAGTCATGATGAAGGTGGAACGCCAACTGAAGGTGGTTCATTGCTTCAACTGAACTCAAGTGGTTCGGGAAATACCACATCAATAAGTTCATTGCTCGATATCTCAGCGGGTGATCTTAGTAATATGGCTGCTAGCTATAATGGTGGGGCACCGGACATTACTTTCTACAAGCAACTAACAGTCGACGGCATTATCGGCGACAGTGATTTTGTTGTTGCCGACTTTGGTGGTAGCGATGTTGAAACTAGCCTTGAGAACTTAGTATTTACCCTTAATAGCAGCCCTACATACGGTTCCCTAATATTGGTTGCTGAAGGCGGTATTGCATCAGAACTATTTGTAGGTGATACCTTTACCAGTGCAGATACAGTTTGGTGGTACGTAACAGAGGAAGAATATGAAGCATTTGAAGACGATGCGCCTCAAGCAGTGTTATTTAATTACTCAGTAACAGACGAAGAAGGCCAAACTGGCGATGCAACGGTCACTATTTTAACGCCTAACAGCAACCCAGTAGCCGGTGAAAGCTTTATTGCTGTTGACGAAGATGGTTTGACAAATGGTATTGCCGGTGGCGATGGGGATTTAGTCATTCCAAATGACGATGGTGATGATAATGAATCTACAGCTGCTGGCCAGTTAAATTATAGTTTCGGTTTAGATGGTGCTGGAGATGTTGATTTTGCTTCTTTAGACGGTTCTATTGTACAAGCAACAGGCGGTAGTGGCTTACAAGATTTAACCTCTGAAGGATATGCAATAACTTACAAATGGAATGCCGAGACGCACACACTTACAGGTATTGCAGACGAAGGTGGTGCAGATGAATATGTTGTATTTGAATTGGTGATAACAGATCTGGCCACAGGTGATTACACATTTACGTTATTAGCAAAAGTTGATCATCCAACAGCAAATACTGAAAATGACTTTGTTCTTGATTTACCGTTTGTGGTGACCGACAGTGATGGTGACTCTGCGGGTGGTAGCCTAAGTGTAACAATAGATGATGACTTGCCAACAGTTGATGTGGGTCGTGCGATGACGGACGATGTGGTACCTGTCCCAACAGCGATACCAACATTAACCACACAAGACGCTGAGACAGATGGTGATCCAACAGGCACAGATACAGACAGTGCTGACTTCTCAGGTCTGTTCACATTAACGCAAGGTATGGGTGCGGATGATAGTGGCACAGCGGCTAGCTTAAGCTACGCATTATCTGTGACCAATGCAGCGAGTGGCTTAACCAGTGAGGGTCTTGCTATTACATTAAGCTTGACAGAAGATGGTGTTATTGAGGGTCATGACTCGAATGATCTGCTTATCTTCAGTGTTAGTGTTGATGGTTCAGGCAGTGTGACATTGTCTCAACATGAAGAGATTGATCACTTGCCAGAAGACGTTGATGGCGTGAACGACAATAGCAATATTGGTTTACCAAGCGGTACGATTGCCTTAACAGCCTCTGCAACAATAGTGGATGGTGATAACGACGATGCATCAGACTCTGAAGCAGTTGATATCAGTACAGCGATTAGCTTTGATGATGACTTGCCAACCGTGACTATAGGCCAATCAAGTGATAGCGCGTCCGAATTTACGGTAGAGAACCATGATGAAGTTAGCTCAGCTGGTTTTCACAATAGTTATGGTTACTATGTCAAAACGCTTGATCCGAATGGTGACGTTATTTCAAACAACCCTACAACAGGTGTTGTTATAGAAGATGATGTGCATTTTGAGGATGGTGGATTTACTTTACCCATTACAGTCACTGGGTATAGTCAAGAACAAATTGGTTATTTTATTATTCCAAATGGAGATAGACATAACCCGACGTTAGCAGATGGCGATCAGGTGTATTTTAACTTTGTTGGCGGTCAGTGGCAGGCTTTTTCTGATGAGGGGTTTACTTCGCCTATATTCGGAGCAGGTTCTCATGTGTTATTTGATGCCGCAGCTTTAAATAAAGATGGCCAAGACCATATGGTTGATAACGGGCTAATCGGCAACCAAAACT
>JARGOI010000206.1 GCA_029212275.1 Thalassolituus sp. | reverse complement strand
ACATCGTTTCATCATTGTTTGGGGTTAACCAGAACACGTTTTATTATTTTAGGCGCTATATTAACAGTCTGACCTTAAAAAACATGTAAGTAGTCGAGGTAAAACCGAGCAAAGTCGGCAAAGAGAGAATGACGCCAAAATGAGAAATTGGCGTATTTGAACACACAAAATAAGAAAATCGATAGGCAACATACTAAGTGATGTGGTGGTCACTCAGTATGTTGTGATGATCAAGCCAGAAGATGAAACTATGATATGAAGATTATTGGGCTGTCGCTAACTTGTTAACGATACGCTCATTAGCCGCACTCAAGGCTTTCAACACACCCTGTTTGAAGTACTCAGGCTCAGCAACAATAGAAATCTCTTTGCTGCTCATTTTAGTACCACCAAACATGCTCACAACCGAATTGAAGCTGTTTGCAAACTTAGACGCTCCAGAAGTAGTGTCTTCGTTACGACCATAAACGCCAGACACAATGATTGGATCTTTCAAGGTAATCACTGGATTTTTACCCTCAGTCAAAATGCTTATGCCTGATCCAGATACTGCTTGAATACCCTGCCCCAAATCTACAGATGCACTGGCTGTTTGACTGATACCATAATTGATTGTGTAGTCAGAGTCGTTATCAAAATAGGCGAAATGCACAGTATAGTCAGCGCTAATAATCGGTGTATTTAACGCATACGTTATCTCGCCTAACTTGGCGTTATTATTAATAGCATCCATCCCTTTACTCTGATCAAACAACAGATCCATATTGCTCGGCGCAAACGCAACGGTATTGGTATTTACTTTTTTTAAGAATCCAGCCACTTTTGAAGGGGTGTAAGGGGTCTCAAACGTTTTCATTTTTTGCCAAGGTTTCTGCGCTCGAAGATCAGAATAATTTTTTACGGTGTACCCTTTCGCTTCGAGATCAGCCACTAAATTGGCATAAGTTTCATCAGCAATCGCTTGCATTGTTGCTTCTGGTACACCGGACAACTTCGCTGTTAATGTGGCTTGTGCAGAAGGGCCATCATGACGCACCATTGGACTACTGGATTTCGACGTGCTTTTATCTTCGGTAATAAAAGTAACACCTAGGTGACCAATATAAACTTCTTTTTTACCCGCCATCGCGCTGAGCTTGCTGGTATATAGGCGCACTTTTTCACCATTTTCACCACCGGAACCCGTTGCACATCCCCCTAAAAAGAGTGCAGCACCAAGTGTTGCGATCAGAAATTTTTTCATTTACTTACACCTCCCAAGAATAACTTCAAAAAACCAAATGCATTCTAGAGAGGTAAAGAATATTACAGATACCCCCTATTTAGGGGGGTTAAGCTTTATCATTAGGATTTATTAACCCCATATTTACCGCTTTTAGTGCTGCTTCTGCTCGGTTTGTCACTTGCAGTTTCTGATAGAGACTTTTCAAATATCCCGACGCGGTATGCGCAGAAATACCCAGCGATTCTGCCGCACGCTTCACACTGTACCCATTTGCGATAAGCACAAGTATGTCTTCTTCGCGGCAAGTTAAAGAGACCTCGATGTCAGTCACTGGGCGAAATTGCTTTAACATCATTTGAGCGATAGAGGCAGATAAGGGAGGACGTCCTGAAATGATACCTTCAAGTGCCGCAGCAAACTGCTGATCTTCATCATCCTTTAATAGATATCCATCTGCGCCTGCGCGTAATGCAGGAAATAAATGCGACGCGTCATCAAAAATAGTGGTGACAACACAATATACCTCCGGATTTTTACTCTTTATATAGGGAATCATGGTGCTGCCATCACCGTCTGGCAATCCCAAATCAATCAAAACTAAATCTGGAATAAAGGTTTCCATTATTTTTTTAGTCTCTACGAGTGTTATCGTGACTCGTACGTCTGCCTCAGGAAAAATTCGTAATACAATATTGACTAACCAGCGAGCAACTTCCGGTAGATCTTCAATAATCAAAAGATTTTTCATCAATTTGTCCTGTTTAGACTTATTGCCAGATAGGCTTAACCCGCACACAATAACGTCAATAATTACACAGCAACGGTTTTAAGATAACCCCTCAAATCGGGGTGTGGGAGAGAAATGCTGCCTTTTAAGTTGCGAATTTTTGTCGGTATCGCAACCCCGATAGTATTGGCCTTGTTGGTTATCGGTATTGCTCTATCCTTACCCCAAACCAATATGACATTCTCAGCAAAAGATGCTCACTTGATAGCAGAGCACACCTTTGGTAAGCAAACCAAACAAGAAATTGTGCGAGCGTTTATTACGCCTGAGAAGCGCCTATTAGCCTTTCCAGAGTTAGCTATTGATGAACCCGATGTAATTCCTACTCATACCGAAATCAATACGTTACTGCATGAATTGGGACAACTTACCTTAGCGTTAAAAGAAGGTCAGTTACAGGTAGAGACAGACACAGATACTTATTCCCTAGCGCCATTCACACGAACGATGAGTGACTTATCGTTGTCTTTTTGGATACAACTGGCCTGTGGCATTCTTGGTTTAATTATTTGTACCTTAGTATGGCTCCCGGGTAATTTAACGGCTGGAAAAGCGGGCTTTATTCTGACCGGGATTGCCTACTTTTTTGCCATTGGAACAGGCGCAGTCTATGGCACACGAGCACTGTTCATTAACGAAGATCTATTTCGAGTTTTAACAGTTATTAATTTATGGAGTGCCGAGCTGTTTGTCGCCGGACTTATTTTATTTCTTAGCAACTATCCACGTACAATAACACCCCGCTGGCTAAACTGGTTGATATTTATCAGCCCTTTTATTCTTACAGGAATTGCAGCAGCGCAACTTCATGACGAGCTCGCCTACACAACGTACTTACCCTTCACCTTAATGCTGCTGGCTGCGATCATTGCTTTAATATGCCAATGGCGTAGCAATACCAATAACAAAGAAAATCGTGCAGCGTTGCGCTGGGTTTTACTGTTTATGGCGGCGACAACTTTGCCAGCCATATTGAAACTTTACGCACCCATCCCACAAGAGGTATTGGTTTCCAGCTTTGTGGTCATGTATGTCGGTATGATGATCGCGGTAACTCGTCACAAAGTCTTTAACATTGAGCGCTGGTCTTACAAATTATGGGCTTGGTTTCTTGGCGGCATAGCCGTATTACTTACCGACGTCATCCTTGCTTCTATCATTAGTACCTCAACAGAAACCACCTTAGCACTGGCGTTAGCCATTGTCGGATGGTTGTATTTTCCCGTTCGCCAAATGATATGGCGTCGATTTTTTATCCGTCAAGAAGACCGTTTAGATGAATGGTTGGCACAATCACTACCTGAGCTTTTACAAGCAACCAGTGACGAGAAAATGTCATCGCGCCTTGTGAATGCATTAGATGCTGTTTTTAGGCCGTTAAAAATCCAACTATTGGGTAAATTAGATAACCCTCATGGGATCAATGCTAGCGGTTCGGTAATGACCCTGCTGCCAGAAATACAGCCAGCCATTGAATTATCATACCCGGCTGACGGGCGACGATTTTTTAATCATCGAGATGTTCAGATTGCTGAGCTAATTATTTCTTTAGACATATTAGTGCGACAAAGCTTATCAGCACGAACAGAAGGTGCATTGGAAGAACGTGCACGTATTCGCCAAGACCTTCACGATGACCTAGGTGCAAAACTGCTCCAGTTACTTCATCGCACCAACGACAATGAAAGGCCCTTAGTACGCGAGGCTATTCGGGATTTACGCAGACTACTGCAAAACGACGAAACAGCCACCGGCGACTTATTAGTCATTGCGTCTCGCTGGCATGATGAAGCAGAAGTGCGCTGCAACGATCATCAGGTAAGTTTGAAATGGACGAAAAACCTCAGCTCCATCAAAATCCCGGCAGCCATGGCAATGCACATAGAAAGGGCCTTGAGAGAATCTATCAGCAATGCAATTCGGAGTTTAAAAACACCTGAAATTTCCGTATCCCTCAACCTAGAAGTTGATCAAAATGATTGTCAGTCACTTTGTATTCGAATCGAAAATGATTTTACAGATTCTGTATGTAATAAAGGACTAGGCTTAGAGAATATTAAACAACGCATGACATTAATTGGTGGTAGTGCCGAATTTCATCAAAGCCTTACAGAAGGCCCCGACAAACATTGGCAAGTCGTTCTTAACATTCCCTTAGTCTAGTGTTTTAAACAGCGCGATAAAATATACCGACTACTCAAGATCAAGCGGATATAACGTAGCGCAAAACATCAACGACCTGCTCTGGCGTTGTGGCCCAAGCCATAGAGGCTCCATCAACTTCCTTTAACGGATGAATAATATTTTCATCGTGCAGCGTAATGTATGGTTTACCAAGTGCGGCACACATGCCAGCATCAAATGCTGCATTCCACTGCTTATATTGATCACCAAAACGAATCACTGCGATGTCGCACTTTTGCACCAGATTTTGCGTGCGAATGGCATTTACTTTAGCGGATTTATGATCACGCCAAAAACCTTCGGCGGGATGATCTGGACCCAGCATATCTCCAGCAGCATCGCTGGCCGCATGATTCGTCACTGCAGACGTGAAAGTGACTGGCAATTTGTACTCTGCACATCCAGCGATAATTTGTTCACGCCAATCGGTGTGAATTTCTCCAGACAGGTACACAGTCCAATTCATAATAAGACTCCTAACGAGTTATTCAATTAAAGAATGGACATAATGCCATCCAAGCGACGTCACTTCCACTTGGATGGTATTTATTCAAATACTCACTAGGATACCTCTGCATAATGCAAAGATGCCCTCTTTTATTTAACGCCAAATTGTCCCATCAATTTTTCCTTTTAACTCGGGGTATTCCGCGGCTTTAAAGCGTGGATTTTGACCGAGTTTTCTTTGTGCAAAATAATCTTTAGTAAGTTTTGCAACCGTGCCAGACAGAAGAACTATAGCTATCAAATTTACCGTCGCCATTAAACCCATCGACGCATCGGCAAAATTAAATACAGTAGCGACCGCTTCGTTGGCACCCCAAACCACCATCAGCAACGCGCAAATTCGCAAGATGGTAATACCTTCTTTACTGCCAAAACCTAAATGAACTAATGCATTTTCAGCGTAGGTATAATTCGCCACGATAGACGTGA
>JARGOI010000205.1 GCA_029212275.1 Thalassolituus sp. | reverse complement strand
CCGTTGGATACACTATGTTGAAACCCGACACACTAGAACAACCCATCGTTAGCCCAGCAGATAACTACCAATATCGTTATCTTGAACTGGAAAATGGCTTACGCGTCACACTAGTTAATGCTCCAGAAAGCGACAAAGCCAGTGCCGCCATGAGTGTCAGCGTGGGCAGCATGGATGATCCTGAGAACCGCGAAGGATTGGCTCACTTTTTAGAGCACATGTTATTTTTAGGCACCGAGCCTTACCCCGAAGCCGATGCTTACCAAGAGTTTATTAAGCAAAACGGTGGCAGCCACAATGCGTTTACCTCTTACCGTCAAACCACCTACTTCTTTGATATTGATAATGACAAGCTCGAAGGTGCCATCGATCGCTTTGCACCTTTTTTCATCTCCCCAACGTTCGATGCTGCTTACGTCGATAGAGAAAAAAATGCCGTGCATGCCGAATACAGTGCCAGCTTGAAAGAAGACGGACGTCGTATTTTTTCTGCAGAAAAAATGGCAATGAATCCTGATTTCTCCTTTTCTAACTTTGCTACGGGCAATCTCGATACTTTATCTGACCGCGATGGCCAATCAATTCGCAGCGAATTAATTGATTTCTATAAGAAGCATTATTCCTCAGATCGCATGACCTTAGTTATTGCTGGGGACTACTCACTAGATACGCTAGAAAATTGGACACGTTCTTCCTTTGCTGAAGTACCCAAACGTGATGTTGAGTTTGTTCGCCCCGATGTGCCATGGTTTATCCCTGGGCAGTTGCCTTTGGATATGAACATTGCACCAATCAAAGAACTTCGTCGTTTACAATTCACCTTTCCAATGCCTGAGGTGGAATCAAAGTATCGCGCCAAACCGCTGCAATTAATTTCAAGCTTGCTTGGCCACGAAGGTGAAGGCAGCATTTTAGCCGCATTAAAAGAAAAAGGATGGGCCGAAGGATTAAGTGCAGGCATGTCTTTAAGTACCCAGTATGCCTCGTCGTTACAAGTATCCATTCAACTTACTCGCGATGGCTTATTACACATAGATGACATCACGCAAATGGTATTGGATTACGCCAAACTCATGCGCCAACAACCTTTGCCTGAGTATTTAGCGCAAGAACAAAAACTCCTGAATGAAATGACGTTTCGCTTTCAAGAGCATGGCGAGTTATCTCAGTATGCTATTCGTTTAACCAGCAATATGATGATGTTTCCTGTAGAAGACATTATTTATGGTAATTACCGCATGGAAGGCAATACCGAAGAAATTGTACAACCTTACCTTGCGCGTTTGACTGCCAATAACATGCTTCGTACTTTAATTGCTCCGGGAGTCTCAACGGATACCATTGATCCTTGGTACGGCACCGACATTCAAATTCGTCCCAGTGACTTTATCTACAAAGAAAGTGGCAACGAGGCCTTAACAGCCAACCTGTATTTACCTAAACCGAACCCGTTTATTCCAGAAAATTTAGAGGTCAATCCAAGCGCTCCACAAAGTATTCCGAAGGCGCTGGTCAACAACGAACAAAAACAAGTGTGGTATTACCCAGACAATCAATTCGATTTGCCAAAAACTCAAATGTTTACCAATCTGAATTTGCCTAGCGTTGCTGATTCTGCTCAGGGTCGAGTGTTGGCAAGCTTGTATGCACGCGCGGTAAATGAAGCACTTAACACCTTCAGTTACCCTGCAAGCTTAGCGGGGTTGAATTACAACCTAGGTGCCAATACCTCCGGACTCACCATTGCATTGGGGGGGTATCAGGACAAGTTGCCGATTTTATTGACCCAAATTCTGGATACCATGACGTCTCTTACGGTGACACCCAGTGAGTTCGACCGCTATCGTGCCAGCTTGAAACGCAGCTTAGAAAACAAACTCAAGGCGCGTCCTTATCAACGTACATTGGACGACTTAAAAACTCAGGTTCAAACGCCATCGTTTGATGACAGTGAATTGCTCACCATATTGGATAGCGTTTCGCTAGAACAACTTCTGCAGTTTTCAAAAGACATTCCCTCAGCAGTATCAACGCAAGTGTTCGTACATGGTGCGCTGTCAGAAAATGATGCTGTCACTTTGGCAAAACTAATTGATGACTACTATCCCGCAAATCAAGTTTTACCATCCTTACCAAGCATTGTAAAAATGCCCAATGATGCTGTGTATGCGTCGCGTTTAGATTCCGATCATCCAGATCAAGCGATGACGTTATACGTTCAAGGCAATGAATCTGGTGATTACGCTCGAGCCAAAATGGGATTGTTAGCACAAATATTATCGACGCCCTATTACCAACTGATGCGCACTGAAAAACAACTCGGTTACATTGTCTTTGCCAGCGCTTATCCCCGACAAGATATTCCTGGTTTGATATTTATAGTGCAATCACCCACCAGTTCTGTGAGTGAGATTTGGCAACATACTCAAGAGTTTCTCACCAGCTATCGCGCGACACTAGACGCCATGCCGGAAGATGAATTTGAGCTTTATAAGCAAGGTTTAATCAGTCTATTGACCGAAAAACCTAAGAACATGGGTGAGAAAGCAACTCGTTTTTGGAGTGAGCTGACCTCAGCTCGTTATCAATTCGATAGCAATATTGCCATCGCTGAACGAGTGAGCAAGTTAACCAAAGCTGAGATTTTAGCTTTATACGATGTCGCTTTCCCAGCAACTGCAAATACTGAAAACAGACTTGCCCAATCGTTATTCATTATTGGTAATGTGCCAGAAAACACATTGATGATGGATACAGAGATGAAAAGCAAACTAACCACCTTTCCTGCTAAGTCGCTTATCTTCACCGACGATGCCAGCAAGTAGAAGGGTTGCTAATGGCTCAGTTTTTGGGCCCAGTATTTGGGCTCAAGTCTTTTGACTTTATAATTATTGGCTCGAGAGTCATACCCTTAAGAGCTATTGTTTAAGAGGTTGTTGACTTACCAATGAAAGACTTGGGTGCTGTAAGCTATAAACTACTGACCAACGTCAGAAATTGAAGTCATAGAATTGACCTTGTTTATGTCAGTTATCGACATAAACAAGGATTCATTTCAATGTGTCATTCAATAGCAAGATCCAGCCATAGAAAAATCCAGCAATTGCAAGATATAACCAACGTGACCAGTTTAGAAAAGTCCTTTTAACTTGTTCACAGCATTGTCTTTTACTTCTTCTTTCTTACGATCCGCTTCTTCTTTGGCTTTGGCTTTGGCTGCGGATTTTTCCTCTTCTAATTTTTCTTTCGCTTCACGTTCTTGCTGAGTTTTAAAATCTTCTAACTCGGAACTAAGCAGATTTTGCAGTTCATCCATACGTACGCTCATAGAGGCATCGCGACTAATAAGTGCCTGTAACTGAGGCGCATACTCGCCGGCATACTCTTCCACTTGTTTGTTCAAGCGACTTTTTAAACGGTCGGTTAGTTCTTTTTCTTTCGCATCAACTCGCTGCTGCAGTGCCACTTTTATTTGGCGATCCAAATTTGATGACAAACCAACTTTTGGAGTTAACAAGTCACCTTCAGCAGTTGCCTTGAGACTAAAACGATTAATCCCCGAAAGAGCGTTATTCAGTTCTTTCGCAAATAAGGTCTGACCGCTACCAGAGAACTTAGCACTGCGCACATCAGCGCTGGCAACCGCACTCAGTTGTCCTGCAATCACTTCTGCTTTCGAATTAATCGCAAGATTGGCATTACTCAACTCAGCCCCAGCAATGCCTAAAGCAATCGGACGCAAACGCCAATCACTGATGCTAAGCGTCAGCGTATCTTCGCCTATATCCTTGACGTGGTTCAAAGTTAAACGACCGTCTAAGTCACCAATGCTTTGCAGGCCATAACCCGTCGCGGTCAAACGCGTTGGACGTCCAATAATTGCTTGTTGATGGGTAATATCATCACCACGAATCTCCAGCTTACCACCATCAAATGGCCCAGTGATAAAGGCTTTGCGAATCATAAAATCCGGCCACGGATCTGACGTTGGAAAATGCACAAAACGACCTGCTAGGCGCGGTGGTTTGATTTCCTCTTCCGTGTCAGATTCTGCGGCTTTGCTGACAGCTTGTACCTGATTTAGGTAAGGCTGAACTCGACCATACCAATAGCGTGCCTCGTTGGCCCAACGGGAGACGTCATCACCGAACAGCATGACTGCTAAATTTTCTGCACCGACTGCATTTAACTGGTATTTGTCTTTCAGATAATCCAAGTCTTGCTGGGGTGCATTGCTTAAATCTTGTAATGCTTGTTGTAAATTTTGCTTATTCGTTTGCACCACCGATTGTGCGGTTTTAATGGATTTCTTATCCGCTTCAAACGTTTTTTTCAACGCATCCAGTTCGGCTTTGCGCTTGGTAAAATCTTCTAAGGATTCTAAGCGTCCAGAGGTAATTGTATTGACGCGTTGTCGGTATTCTTGCAATTTCTCTTCGTCAGGAAGACCATCGACCGCAGCGCTGACTTGGGTGTCTGCGTCTTTCCAAACTTCCTTAACTCGTTCTCCAGCTTGCGGCGTTTTTAAGGTTTCATTGGCTAATATTTCATCGACGGTCGGCAGTTTATCGACAGTGCTCTGCACAATAGATTTCTTGTCTTTATCTTCTTTGTCACTGGTAAACCAACCATTGGAGATGGCACCGCTAGAAGTACGCTCAGTATGAAATTGCAAATTTGTTAACGACAGTTCGTGACTGATGGCTTTACCAACAATCAGCGGCGCCAATTCTAAATCGGCAACCACTTTGTCAAATTCGAATAAATTGCGCATAGGCTCACGAGCATCCGCCACTTGCATGTGACGCAGCTCAATACCAAACGGCGACACATTAATATTTACATCATCGATAGAAACTTTGGCGCCCATAACACGGGACCCAACGTACTCAATCGAAAAACCAATAAGCCATGGCAATGCCATGGTAATAAGTAAAAACAGAACGGCAACAAATGCACCGAAACCAACAAGCCCTTGCCAGCGAATCCACTGTTTCATTTCAGCACCCCGCTGTCTGAAACCATTTGGTATAAGCCATAAAACTTAGATGCTTTGAGTACTTGAACAATTTTAATTTTATTCACCCAAACAAGAACGCGATGTCGATATTGAATCACCAGTTGACGCATGATCAAGGTCATTGGCAG
>JARGOI010000204.1 GCA_029212275.1 Thalassolituus sp. | reverse complement strand
GGGGCAAATAAATGCCCTGCATCAATGGCCACTAAATCTTCGTCGTCTTTATCGATCGCCATACTGGCAACGATTCCCACCCCCACCCCTAAGCGGACATAGGTTTTAATAACATCAGCATCCGCGGCAGTGAAAGCGACTCTTGGAGTCAAACCTCGTTGGCTGAAGGCTTCATCTAATTTAGAGCGTCCAGTGAAACCAAACACATACGTTACCAATGGATAATCAGCTAATTGTTCTAGGGTGAGTTTTTTTACTTTTGCCAAAGGATGATTGTTGGGGACTAAAATGCTCCTATTCCAACGATAACAAGGCATCATTATAAGATCACTGAACATCTCCATCGCTTCTGTTGCTATGGCAAAGTCAGTCACTCCATTCGCCGCCATTTCGGCGATTTGCATTGGTGTACCTTGGTGCATATGAAGCGAAACTTCGGGATATCGCTTCATGAATATTTCAATTACAGGTGGCAATGCGTAGCGCGCTTGCGTGTGCGTTGTGGCTACCGAGAGACTTCCGCGCCGTTCATTACTAAACTCTTGCGCTACCTGCTTTATGCTTTCTACTTTGCCCAATATCTCACCAACAATGGCTAAAATAGATTCCCCAGCGGGTGTTATACGTGTGAGGTGTTTGCCGCTGCGCGCAAATATCTCGACCCCTAATTCGTCTTCCAATAACCGGATCTGCTTACTGATACCAGGTTGCGATGTATACAATACCTGCGCGGTCGCAGACACATTCAGATCATTATGAGCAACTTCCCAGATGTATCTCAGTTGTTGTAGCTTCATACAGACTCCCTTCGCGCGCTGATCAATTTAGTTATAAAAATATAAACAAATATTACTTTCAAGCATAGAAGCATAACACTACATTACCCACCTTATTTTCAACGATTTCATTTTTTTGGCCTTTTAGAACAAAAAATGAATTTCTTTTATCTACAGCATTAGGCGCTGCGGTTTGAATAGTGATAGGCCTTACAAGATCTGTCCTAGTGTTATTCACTATGTTTTAGGGTTTGCCACTTTTCTAAAACAGAATTACTAAGCTAGCTTATCAATCAAAACATACATTTTAACAACAGATTATTTTGATATTTCGCAAGATTCACCATGAACACCTATTAAATCTACTATTTCAACTCATACTCACTTCCATGCTTACTTAGAATTGCCTGCTAAATATATGATATTTGATGACACCAAACTCAAAAATTAACTTTACTTAACACCGAGTCTTGGGTAATCTTTAAAAAATTAACCTAGCTTAGTAAAAGTGAAATATGAAAACATCCGACGTCGTTAATTATTTTGGCACCAAAAGTGCCATAGCCAAAGCCTGCTGTGATGATGGCTGGCCGTTAACCGCGGCGGCTGTGTCTCAGTGGGGGGAATATCCTCCTCGTGGACGTCAAAAACAATTTGAAGCGTTAACTGACGGTGCTTTGAAAGCCGTACTTGCTTCTCCCGATACTTCTTTTCAAATTGAGGCAGCAACCTCATTTCACCAGAATAATCCAACGTCAGGACTCGTTATGACTGATAAACGTGTAGAAGATCTTAATATTGAATCCATCGTTCCTTTGATTACACCTCAGGAATTGAAACAAGAAATGCCTCTTACTGAAACAGCAGTCGCGTGTATTCAGCGTGGCCGTCAGGTGGTTCGAGACATCCTTGATCGTAAAGATCACCGTATCTTTGTCGTCGTGGGCCCCTGCTCAATTCACGATGTTGAGGCCGCAAAAGATTATGCCCATAAGTTACGCCAGTTAGCTGAAGAAGTGAGCGATACCATTTACTTGGTGATGCGTGTGTACTTTGAAAAGCCTCGCACAACAGTGGGCTGGAAGGGGTTGATCAATGATCCATACATGAATGATACATTTAAGATTCAAGACGGCTTGCATATCGCCAGACGTTTGCTGATTGATTTATCAGAAATGGGCTTGCCACTGTCTACCGAGGCACTTGATCCAATATCTCCACAGTACCTGCAAGATTTGATTACTTGGTCTGCCATTGGTGCGCGTACAACAGAATCCCAGACACACCGCGAGATGGCATCCGGTTTGTCTTCCTCCGTCGGTTTTAAAAACGGTACAGATGGTAGTTTAACCGTCGCCACAAATGCCTTGATGTCAGTAGCACATCCGCATCGCTTTTTAGGTTTAGAACAATCTGGCAGGGTTTCAATTGTTTCTACGACGGGTAATCCTTACGGTCACATCGTTTTGCGTGGTGGCGGCGGCAAACCTAATTATGATTCGGTGAATGTTCGTTTGGCAGAAGAAGCATTGGCTAAGTCGGATTTACCGCAAAACATCATGATTGATTGTAGCCACGAAAATTCCAGCAAAAATCCTGCACTGCAACCGTTAGTCATGGATAACGTGAGCAATCAAATCCTTGAAGGCAATAAGTCTATTATTGGCTTGATGGTTGAATCGAACATCAAACATGGCCGTCAAAACATCCCGGCTAACTTGGATGACTTGGAATACGGATTATCGGTTACGGACGGTTGCATAAGCTGGGAAGAAACCGAAATGGCGATTCGTTCTATGCGTGATAAATTGAAGGACGCGTTAAAAAATCGCTAGGCGCACCTAAGAATCTAAACTAAACCAACAAAAAAGGGCCAAATGGCCCTTTTTTATTACTTGTTTAATAAGGTGTGTTGAAAACGTAACGACTAAAAATCTTTTATTTAAAACTCTTCGTCATTGAAAATATCGTATTCATCCTCAAACGCATTTTCATCCACACCATCGTTTATTAAAAACTCACGACGTTGCAGATATGAACTGCGAATAAACAGATAGCGGTCACCACTGATTAACGAATCGGCATCAAGAAAACTCGCTCGTAAGTCAATAATTCTTAGCGAAGTAATCGCAGCGTCTTCTTCCCAACCATCACCAAAATACGACGGCCCAAGCTGAGATGCATATCCAATAACGGTTCCGCCAAGATTACGAGCTGAACTAGGGCCTAGAAAAGGTAACATCAGATAAGGGCCTTGTGGCACCCCCCAAACGCCTAATGTTTGACCAAAATCCTCATCATGTTTCTCTAAACCAATGTGGGTCGCGACGTCAAATACACCAAAAAATCCGACCGTGGAATTTATAATGAAACGCGCAACGTCAGAGGCTCCTTGCGAAAATTTAGCTTGCGCAACATCGTTGACAATCACCAACGAATCGGTGGCGTTAAGATAAACATTGGTAATACCGCGACTGACGGGTGTTGGGGTAATGAATTTATAGGTTTTAGCAACGGGGCGAAGTAGATTACGATCCATAAAATCATTGAATGCAAAGATCTTACGATTAGTCGCTTCAAAAGGGTCAGCCTCGTCGGCAGCCTGAGAGGGCAATGCCAGAGCAATCAACCCCATCAGCAGCATTACTGAAAGGTATTGATGTTTTATCACGTCATTGATAACGCTCACATTGCTTCCTCAATTGTTCCTATACTTATAAGCAGAGCAGACAAACATCATTTTGACATACTGCCAACAATCAGTCCCCTCTCATTCCATTCCGCGATTATACGACATCCACCATCAATTGCAGCCTCAGATAATACCATTTGTGCTTGTTTTAACAGATGAATGACTGACTCACGCCCGCTCATTGCTTGATGATTTGAAAAAGATGAGCAAACCATCGAGGATTGCTCACAAAGAAGCTCGAATAAGGCAACCGTAAACGGATTTGTGTGAATGAAGCGAACGCGATCTGATTGATCACGAAATACAATAATCCCTGTTGTTTGAGGATTTGGCGAAGCATTATTTGGGCTGATTTCATGCACTGGAAAGTTATAAATAGCAGACATGGCGGCTGATGTTGGTATTGGAACCCGATCAAACCATGCCTTTTCGACCACCGACGCATCTTGTGATGAATCATCCCCCGATTCTTTTTGATGGACAGATTGAAAAGAAACCGCATTGTCGAACTCATTTTCTTGGGTATCGAGCACATCGACTGCTAACTCTAACCATTCGTAATGTGCCAATTCGAGAAGCCAAGGAGAGTCATTAATCAGTGTTGTTTGCTGATTTAAAAATAATAAAAATTCTTCCGAGATTTTTAAAAAATAAGGACTGGCAGAAGCATGCTGTAATAGGAATTTTTTTGCTAATTCTGTCCAATATTGCTCGCCCAAAATTTCTGCACATACCGGAAAGGTACTGTCTAAAAAGCCTTTTATGTTTTTGAAAAACAAATCACGATAAATTTGCATACGTGGATCAGTCGTCGCTAATACGTGACCGTCTGAACGAATATCTTGTGCGAAAGCTGCTTGTAAGTCGAGATGATTTGATGAATTTTTAACCATAATCTTTGATGCCAATCAAATCCGATTTTGCTGACAATTGATGATTTTGTATTTTCTTGATGGTGTGTAATTCGTCACCGAGTTGATCTAAGTCGGAATAATTAAAATCGCGCTCTAGTAAAGTAGCTTTAACGCCGTGCCTGTCATAAGCATGATTCAATAAATCCCAGACAGGATCAATAACAGGAGCACCGTGGGTATCAATTAGCAGGTTATCTTTTTCAACATAATGACCAGCAACGTGGTAATAACGTATGCGTTCGGTGGGCATTAAATCAATGTAATCTTTGGGTGTATACCCATGATTGACACTATTCACATAGACGTTATTCACGTCTAACAGTAAATCGCAATCAGACAATTCTACTACGGCGCGAACAAAATCCGGTTCGGACATCATTTTGCCGGGTTCCAAATAGGCAGATACATTCTCAATAATAAGACGGCGACCCAAGATGTCTTGAACCTGCATTATTCTTTCTGCTACGTATTTGACAGAGTCTTCGGTAAAGGGGATTGGCATGAGATCATAAAGATGGCCATGATCGCTGCAAAAGCTTAAGTGCTCACTGTAAATTTCAATACCGTGAGTATCTAAAAAATTTTTAACTGATTTAACAAATTCAATATCAATTGGCGTTGTGCCACCAATGGATAGCGATAATCCGTGACATGCAAAAGGGAAACGTTCAGTGAACGAACGAAACTGTTTACCGAAACGGCCACCCACGCCAATCCAATTTTCAGGAGCAACTTCCATAAAATCGATGGGCATGATGTCGGGCGATGTTTGTTGATCTAGATGATCATGCAGCGCAGCCATAAGGCCAC
>JARGOI010000203.1 GCA_029212275.1 Thalassolituus sp. | reverse complement strand
CCACAAGTGGCGAATTTTTCCACCAACGTCATGCGCGGTGATCGCATTGGTTTGGTTGGCCCCAACGGTATTGGTAAAAGCACTTTATTGAAGCTTTTACTCGGTAATTTGCAGCCACAAGAAGGCAATATCCGCATCGGCACGAAGCTTGAAGTCGCCTATTTTGATCAGTCGCGCAACGTGCTCGAAGAAGATAAATCGATTGCCGATAACGTCGCCGACGGCAAAGACCACGTGATGGTTAACGGTCAGAGTCGTCATGTCATTGGCTATCTTGGTGATTTCTTGTTTCCACCGGCGCGTGCTCGCACCCCAGTAAAAGCGTTATCCGGTGGCGAGCGTAACCGCGTAATGCTGGCTAAGTTGTTCCTCAAACCCTGCAACCTATTGGTGATGGATGAGCCAACCAACGACTTAGATATCGAAACGCTGGAGTTGCTGGAAGAACGTTTGATGGAATTTCAGGGCACTTTGCTGTTGGTAAGTCACGACCGTGCCTTTATCGACAACGTGGTGACCGAGTTGTGGGTGTTTGAAGGTGACGGCGTTATCGATGAACAAGTGGGCGGTTACACCGATTGGCTCGAACGTAAAGCTAAACAAAGTGATTCGAAAGCTAAAGAAGTCAGTGGTGTGGGAGTTGATAAAGCGACCTCTAAGGCCACAGCGAATACTTCGACGTCGAATAGCAGCGCGGCAAGTAAAGCTGCACCTGCAGCCGATAAGAAAAAATTATCTTATAAATTGCAGCGCGAGTTGGACGAACTACCAAAAGCCATCAGCGTAATCGAATCCGAACGCGATAAACTGATAAAAGTGACACAAGATCCAGCCTTTTATGAAGGTGATGGCGAGACGGTGCAGGCGACCTTGGCTACATTAGCCGACCTCGAAGCTCAGCTCGAATCACTAGAGGAGCGTTGGCTCGAACTTGAGGAAATGAGCGAATGATTTGGCCTATCGCAATATTGGTTGGACTGATTGTGTTTGGCTCAATCTACTGGCTCAAACCCAGCCCGCGCGATAAGCGTTTGGCTGGGTTACGTTTAGACGCCATCAAGCGCAACCTGCAGGTACGTCAGTTCAACTTTAAACCCGATGCTAAAGGCATGGGGGTACGCGATGATATATTTGGCACCAGTTACACATTAGTTAATAGCGAAAAAAAACAGCCAAGTGAACTGCTTTTCAGTGTGGTGCGCCAAGCGGGCTGGGAAATGGACGGATTGCCTGAAGGACTTGCTTGGAACAAGCGCGGTTCTCAAGCGGATGCTGACCAAGTCGCCGGCATTATCGATAAGCTGAATGACGAATTATGGATGCTCGAAGTTTACGGCAACCGTGTCATCATGATGGTGGCCGAAAATAAAACAGCAACCGCAGAAAATTACGAACACTGTTTACGCAGCTTGCTGCCAGCTTAGAGTACCTTTTAATAATTGAGTGCAGCCCTTCAATAATTGAGTGCAGCACTTCAATAATTGAGTGCAGCCCTATCTCTATTGACTTTGTAGGCACTTTCTAGGAAGGTTGTTGCCTCAGATTCAAACGCTCGTATGAATAATGAATTTTATCCGAGCATTGATTACCAACCGGCCGTGTTACACAGCACGAGGAAATCTCTCGTCAGCGGCCAACCGCCAACCACCATGTGGAGATCAGTTGATGATTTACGAAGGTAAAGCCATCACGGTAACCCTGATCGAAGACGGCATAGCCGAGCTTAAATTCGATCTTCAGGGCGAATCAGTAAACAAGTTTGACCGCGTTACGTTAGATGACCTAAAAGCTGCAACGTCTGCCATTCAAGGCAATAGCGACGTTAAAGGCGTATTAGTTACTTCTGGCAAGCCCGTCTTTATCGTCGGCGCCGACATCACTGAATTCGGCGAAGCTTTCAAGCAAAGCGAAGAAGAGATTGCCACTTGGGGCTTAAACGCTAACCAAGTATTTTGTGCGATCGAAGATCTGCCTGTACCGACCCTGACGGCCATCAATGGCATCGCATTAGGTGGCGGTTTTGAAATGTGCTTAGCCACAGACATGCGCATCATGGCGGACACCGCCAAAGTCGGTTTGCCAGAAGTGAAATTAGGCTTAATGCCTGGCTTCGGTGGCACCGTGCGCTTGCCTCGTGTGATCGGTGCGGATAACGCCATCGAGTGGATCTGCATGGGCAATGAAAATCGTGCTGATAAAGCATTGTCCGATGGTGCAGTCGACGCCGTTGTTCCTGCCAATATTTTGCATGAGCAGGCGCTTGCGATGTTAAAAGCGGCCATTGCTGGTGACATCAATTGGCAAGCACGTCGTGAAGAGAAAAAAGCACCTCTGATGCTTGATACCCTAGAGTCAATGATGGTCTTCGAAACCGCCAAAGGTTTTGTGGCTGGCCAGACCAAAGGCATGTACCCAGCGCCCATCGTTGCTATCAAATCGATGCAAAAAGCAGCGACGGCTGGTCGTGATAAAGCGTTAGAAATTGAATCGAAAGGTTTCGCACAATTGGCGAAAACCACCGAAAGCGCGGCCTTGATTGGTTTGTTCATGAACGACCAATTACTGAAGAAAAAAGCCAAGCAGTACGACAAAGAAGCGAAAGACACCAACAAAGCAGCCGTTTTGGGTGCCGGTATTATGGGTGGCGGTATCGCTTACCAGTCGGCCTTAAAAGGCACGCCAATAATGATGAAAGACATCAATGAAGCGGGTTTGGCATTAGGCTTAAACGAAGCCAACAAGTTGCTTTCTAAGCGTGTCGAAAAGAAAAAGCTAACGCCAGTAAAAATGGGTGAAGCTCTGAACGGCATTCGTCCAACGCTCAGCTACGGCGATTTCGGCGACGTTGATACTGTGGTTGAAGCAGTTGTTGAAAATCCTAAAGTTAAGAAAATGGTACTGGCTGAGCTGGAAGACAACGTTGGCGAAGACACCATCGTTGCTTCTAACACCTCGACCATTTCTATCGACTTGTTGGCCGCCGATTTAAAACGTCCACAAAACTTCTTGGGCATGCACTTCTTCAACCCTGTGCACATGATGCCTTTGGTGGAAGTGATTCGCGGTTCTAAAACCTCGCCAGAAGCCGTTGCAACGGTCGTGGCTTACGCCAAGAAAATGGGTAAAACCCCAATCGTTGTTAACGATTGCCCAGGCTTTTTGGTCAACCGTGTGTTGTTCCCTTACTTCGCTGGTTTTGCTGGCTTGGTTCGTGACGGCGCCGATTTCACCAAAATCGATAAAGTTATGGAGAAGTTTGGTTTCCCAATGGGTCCTGCGTATTTGCTAGACGTGGTCGGTATTGATACTGGCGTACACGCCAACGAAGTCATGGCAGAAGGTTTCCCAGATCGCATGAAGGCAGACTTTAAGTCAGCGATGGAAGTCATGTACGAAAATAAACGTTACGGCCAAAAGAACGGTAAAGGTTTCTACGTTTATGAGACTGACAAAAAAGGCAAGCTAGGCAAAGTGGTAGATCCAACAACTTACGAGCTGATTAAGCCCGTGGTTGCGGATGCAAAAGAATTTGATGCCGAAGACATCATCGCACGCTGCATGATCCCGATGTGTATCGAAGTCGCCCGCTGTATCGAAGAAGGTATCGTTGATACCGCCGCCGAAGCAGATATGGGTCTGATTTTTGGTATTGGTTTCCCTCCATTCCGTGGTGGCGCATGTCGTTACATGGATACGGTCGGCTTGGCTAACTTCGTTGCGATGTGCGACAAGTTTGCTGATTTGGGCAACCTTTATAAACCAACCGATCGCATGCGTGAAATGGCTGCGAACGGCGAAAGCTACTTCGGTTAATAAGCGCACTAGGAGAATTTTACATGTCTTACAATCCAAAAGACGTTGTGGTCGTTGATGCAGTGCGCTCACCAATGGGTCGTTCCAAAGGTGGCGTATTTCGCAACGTTCGTGCAGAAACTATCTCTGCCAACTTGATCAACGCATTGTTTGAACGCAATCCAGATGTTAGTCCAGCGCTTGTGGAAGACATCATTTGGGGTTGTGTAAACCAAACGCTAGAGCAAGGTTTTAACGTTGCTCGCCAAATCGGCTTAATGTCTGTTGTGCCTAAAGAAGCAGGTGCACAAACCGTAAACCGTTTGTGTGGTTCGGCTATGTCGGCCATTCATACCGCAGCCCAAGCCATCATGACCGGTAACGGTGATGTGTTTGTGGTCGGTGGTGTTGAGCACATGGGCCACGTCGATATGCAACACGGTTTCGACCATAACCCAAAAGCGTCTAAGTATTCTGCTAAAGCCTCTAACATGATGGGTTTAACCGCTGAAATGTTAGGTAAAATGCATGGCATTACGCGTGAGCAGCAAGATCAGTTTGCAGAGCGCTCGCATCGTTTAGCGCAAAAAGCGACTGACGACGGCAAGTTCAAAAACGAAATCGTGCCGATGTACGGTCACGATGCGAATGGCACTCAGATTTTGGTCACTCAAGACGAAACCATCCGTCCAGAAACCACCGCTGAGAGCTTGGGCAAGTTGCGTCCAGCGTTCGATCCTAAAAACGGTACAGTGACTGCCGGTACGTCTTCACAGATTACCGACGGTGCCGCAGCCATGTTGCTGATGAGCTACGAAAAAGCGATGGAGTTGGGTCTTAAACCACGCGCTCGTATCGTCTCGATGGCAGTTGCTGGTGTCGATGCAGCCATCATGGGCTACGGCCCAGTACCTGCAACCAAGAAAGCACTGAAACGCGCTGGTTTGGATGCAGCAGATATTGATTACTGGGAATTGAACGAAGCTTTTGCTGCTCAGTCTTTGCCTTGTATTAAAGATCTGAAATTGAGCGAAATTGCTGACAGCCGTATCAATATCCACGGCGGTGCGATTGCACTGGGTCACCCACTGGGTTGTTCTGGCGCGCGTATTTCTACCACCCTGATCAACGTACTTGAACAGGAAGGCGGTAAATACGGCGTGAGTACCATGTGTATTGGTCTAGGCCAAGGTATCGCTACTGTGTGGGAACGCATGTAGTAATTACCTGCTAGAGAAAACCGGCTTCGGCCGGTTTTTTTGTTTTTATAAAAAATTTCTATGACTGATACTATTCTTATACTTCTACTCTTCGATTTATAAAAAATTCCAAAGGATTAATTTCAACATGAGTTTTTACGAAGAAAATATTCTCCCGCATCTTATTAATTGCGCTTGCTCAACT
>JARGOI010000202.1 GCA_029212275.1 Thalassolituus sp. | reverse complement strand
CCAGTGCATTAAAGGCATCAGACGGATTTGAAAAAATTATACCTAGCGCCAT
The DNA here is from genome assembly GCA_029212275.1 of Thalassolituus sp. GTDB lineage: Bacteria > Pseudomonadota > Gammaproteobacteria > Pseudomonadales > Oceanobacteraceae > Thalassolituus. The sequence goes on along the minus strand of JARGOI010000202.1, from coordinate 5,210 downwards.
TGTAGTGGTCGGATATGGAATTGCTTTTTACTGTTTATCTGTGGTTCTAAAAACAATCCCTGTGGGTATTGCTTACGCGATATGGTCAGGAATGGGTATTGTACTCATTTCATTAGTCGGATTGATTTATTATGGCCAAAAATTGGATTTTCCTGCGCTGATTGGCCTGTCTCTAATTATTTTGGGTGTGCTTGTTATTAATGTATTTTCAAAAAGTGTCGGTCATTAAACATAAATAACTATCAGCCAAAAATCCTACCTTAGCTACATTTCGCCCATTCATGCGTGCAATTTATGATTTTCATTACGTTCCCAGTATGACTCAGGTTATATAATCGTTACATCTTCATTAGGAAGAGACGTGTATTTTAAGAAATAGTAGAAATACACACCACCCAAAAGCTCAAAGAATGGATTAATAAAATTTAAGATGGTGAGTTATATGAACTTGTTTTCAAAACAATCGGACAAGCGGCTTTTAGTGAAATCACTGCTTACCTCACTCAGCAAAACAGATAACAAAGGGCAGTAGTATTGCACTAACGCATCCCGGTTCGTTTCGCGCTATAATATTCTACCAAATTAAGCGCATTGTTTAACCAATTAGGGTCACGTGCTACGCTACGCCAATCGACAGAAACAGCTTTTACAGAACAATTTAAAAACACAGGTTAAAAAATGAACGATACTAATTCACTTCCCGCGTTGCCAGATCGTCTAGCCGTTAATCCTCGTAGTCCTCATCACGTCAAAGAAGTGTTCGAGCATAATATTGGTATCCGTCTGAATGGCAAAGAGCGTACCGATGTCGAGGAATATTGCATCAGTGAAGGTTGGATCAAAATTGCTTCGCCAAAGGCGTTAGACCGTCGTGGTCAGCCGCTATTGGTTAAGTTGAAAGGCGTCGTGGAAGCTTTTTACTATTAATTGCTACGACAGTGAGCCAACATTGAATGTATTTTCCGTTCTCTGCTTACGCACCCAATAAATAGAGCACGTATGGATACTAATCGAAACATCATTGCGCGTTTGCGCGAGCGCATTCCCACATTTGAATGTGTTGAGGGTTGCCACGATTGCTGTGGCCCGGTAACAACCTCTTCAGAAGAAATGTCACGCCTGCCGGTAAAGTCAGACGCTGAGCATGAAGCTGCTTTAGAGCATCTTAATTGTGTTCATCTTGGTCCAAAGGGATGCACGGTTTATGACGAACGTCCATTGATCTGCCGTTTGTTTGGCACCACACCTCGTATGCCGTGTCCTAACGATCGTCGCCCAGAAGAGATGATCGATCCGAAAACTGAGCAGCAAATTCATCATTACATCGCCACTACTCGACAGGTGTTGGTGTAGGTAATTTGTATAGTCCGCAGGTGTTGCTTCTTTAGGTTCTAAGTTAGAAAGGAGTTATTTGTGAGTCATGCAGAAAAATTACCCATATGGCGAGCCTTGTCCGAGCTGTTCCTAGATACCGAACTAGATGACGTAACCTATAAGTAAATTGCTAGTACGATGTTTGAAGGTCAGCTTACCGTAACGGAGGTTGAAGACATCCTTTGGTATGAAGTTTACCCTGTTTTACAGGTTAATCTTCGGTCTGTTGCGGGGGAGTGGTCGGGGTGGTCTGATGCTTGGTTAGTCGAAAACCTACCGCCTACAGAGCGACCTAAGTCGATAGAAGGTAAGTCTTATATTATCAAAGACATACAAGCCTGTTGGCGGCGGGTCGTCGAGATTTATGAAGAGAGAAGTTTTTAATTTATCTATATCTATATCTATATCTATATTGCTTCATCTACATTTCTTCCGTATCGCCATGATCATTAGTGACAGCATCTAGTTTGTCGGTTGGGCTAGCATTATTACGTGTCGCCCAATGTTTCTCTTCATTTGATATTTGATCAAATCTTGTTAAGGTTTACGAAACGACAACGTCATTCGATCACTCTCACCAATCTCTAGATACTTCTCTCTATCCTTGTCTCCTAAGCGCAAACTTGGCGGCAGTGTCCAAACACCAGCCGGATGCATGTGCGTGTCTTTTGGGTTAGCGTTAATCTCAGACTGTTTATATGGTTCGAAGCCAGCGTTTGTTGCCAGCTCGGTGACATAGGCTTCACTGACGTAACCGCTGTCTATCATTTGCTCGCGAGTAAAGCTCTCTGGGGCGCGATGTTCGACAACGCCTAAAATCCCACCACTTTTCAATGCGCTAAAGGCGGTATCAAACACCGCTTGCTCTTGTGCCGAACGCATCCAGTTATGAACATTACGAAAGGTGAGCACTCGGTCGGCTTGACCGACTTCTCCCATACTCATGTAAGCAGGGGGTTCTAATGCCACGATGGTGATGTCGCCAAAAACATCCGGCTTGTCGCTAAAGCGTTGGTCAAAGTTAGCGCGAATTTTTTGGAAGTATTCAACCTTGCTCGTGGTTGGCCAATGGGCCGCGACCAGTTTGCCTTGATCGCGCAAGTAGGGCGCCAATATCGCTGTGTACCAGCCACCACCTGGCCAAATTTCAACCACCGTATGGTTGGGTTGTACATCAAAAAATTGCAATGTCTGCTCGGGATGGCGAAAACGGTCACGAGCTTGCTCTGCGCTTGTTCGCACGTCGGCTGAAAAAGACAGCAACGTAGGCTCTGTAGTCGTTTCAAGGACATCAGCAGTTTTAGGGGAGTTAGTTTCTGTACTTTTCGAGCTACAACCAGCTAGCAATAACGTCAGTGATAGCAAACCAAAGAAGGTCAATCGAGTGCTCATATTTGTATATTCCTTGTTTCTATTATTTTGAGTCGTGGATTTGGAGTTTTTCGATGAAAGATTTTGATGAACCTAATCCTTTTTAGTTCATGAAAAGAGTCTTCAAAAAAGCACTCAAATACATGTAATTTTCTAAAAGTTATGAATTTCAGTTTAAAACTCAACAAAAACAATCAGTTGACAGAATTTTAGTCCCCTTATGGTTGTGATAGGGGGATGTCTGTGATGGCAGCCTTGCTGTTTCGACAACATATAACTCTTATTAACGAATAAGATGCCAATGCATTTTAACAAAGATGATCTACACTCGAATTAGGCCAAAGTAGCAGTATGAGGCCTATTGATCCCATCTATTTATCACAAGGAAACGGCCTTATGCCAACGCAATTCACACTGGGTAAAAAACTCGCATTAGGATTTGGATCCATTGTACTGCTTTTGGTGGTTGGTACTTTAACTGCTGTCATCAACTTGTCGGCATCGAACACTGGATTCACGGACTATCGTAATTTGGCACGAGATACCAACTTAGCAGGGCGGGTGCAATCAAACCTTCTGATCGTTGAACTTGCAGTGAAAGATTTTTTACTTTCTCGAGATACTGCTTATTTATCGGTGTACAACGAAAGATTAACAGTTTTGAATAACTTGTTTGCTGAAGCTCAGAGTGATATTAAAAAACCGGATCGTGCTGAGTTAATCAATAATTCAGCTCCATTGTTAAAAAACTTTCAAACTACTTTTGAAGAAGTGGTGGTGTTAATCCAAAAAGAAGATGAAATATTCAACAACGACATGTCTGCACATGGCGACACAATGCTCAAGCAGATGGGTGAACTTATTATTATAGCACCCACGTTGGAAATGAAAGAATTGTTTACTGAAGTTGATTCAAAAATAGTATTAGCTCGTTTTTCTACAGCTAAGTGGTTTAGTAATAATGATTTGAGCAAGTATTCACAAGCAATATCATTATTGAAAGATGAAGTTCCGGGCATAATAAGCAATATTAAAAACAGTGAATTTTATAATGCTTCTATCAGAAGTAAACTAAATGAATTTGATGAAACAAGAGCACTGTATTTATCGAGTTTAGAAAATTTAAACGTCATACTTACTGAAAGAAGAAATAAGATCGAAAATGGGATGAATGTTACGGGTAAGCAGCTTTCTGAAAATTTTGAAGATGTGAAATTATCAGTAATGAATGACCAGACTTTATTAGGTCCTAAGCTGCAAGAAGCCAATCAGAATGCGTTAATTTTAGTGTCTATATTAGGGATTGTTGCTTTAGTCATTGCTATATTCGCCTCTGTTACTATTACTCGAAATATAACAACGCGTTTATTGAAAGCGAGTCAAATAGCGAAATCACTATCTATGGGACAATTAAGTGTTCAGATAAAATCTGATGGCAACGATGAAATTACTGATTTAATGAAATCAATGTCTATTATGGCTGATAACTTAAAAAGTATGATTGGTGAAATTTTAACATCAAGCACTGAAATGGGGTCTTCTTCTACTCGACTTTTAAAACTTGCTGAAGACTCTAAAAATGGTATCAAACAGCAACTGGAAGAAACCGATCAAGTGGCCACGGCTATGCAAGAAATGTCTGTTGCATCCTCAGATGTTGCTTCTAGTGTTTTACAAGTAAGAGAAGCAGCCAGCGCCACGGAATCGCAAGCAAGGATAGGGTTGGGTGTTGTTACCAATACGCAAAATAAGATAAGCCAATTATTTGATAATGTTACTCAAACTGCCGATCAAATAGAGAAGTTGCGAATCGAAACCGAAAATATTGGCGGTATATTGGATGTTATCCGAAGTATTGCTGATCAAACTAACTTGCTTGCCCTTAATGCGGCCATTGAAGCTGCACGTGCTGGTGATCAAGGCCGAGGCTTTGCTGTTGTCTCCGATGAAGTTCGTATGTTGGCTAAACGAACTCAGGAATCGACTACCGAAATTCAGGTCATGATTGAACGTTTAGAAAGTGGTGTAGGTACGTCTGTAGATTCTATGGATCATGGTATGAGTCTTACTAAGGATTGTGTGGCAATGTCGGAAGAAGCCACTCAGTCGCTTGTTGAAATTGCTTCTGCAATTAACACGGTTAATGAGATGGCCGAACAAATATCAGCGGCAGCAGAAGAGCAAAGTCAAGTGGCTAAGGAGATTACCAGTAGCTTAGAAACGGTGCGAGAAGTCGCTAATGAAAGTGCACTTTCAGCCAATGAAACCGCTGTATCAAGCAATCAAATCAACAGTCTCTCCGATACCTTAGAGAAGCTGGTTGGACGTTTTACTGTGTAGCTAGTGTTTTTTAAAATGCTGTTTGTCTTGAATGCGTTTTATTTTTAGTCATCAAAGAAAGGTTTCTTTGTTTAGATGAGTTTTGATCGAATTTCTAAACAAGGATAACCTTTGCCTCGTTAATA
>JARGOI010000201.1 GCA_029212275.1 Thalassolituus sp. | reverse complement strand
TGCTCAGGCGAAAGTGTTTTCCAAACTTGCCCTAAGGTTAATAAAGTCGTCGGGCAAACATCTGGACAATAGGTGTAGCCAAAAAATAGTAACGTCCACTTACCTTGCAATCCTTTGATTAGACGCACATCACCTGCTTGATCAGTAAAACTGACATCAGGTAATACCGGACCAGAAAACATCTGTACGCCGGTTATGTGTTTTAATTGTTGTACTGGTGTTTTCGAGGATGACGCTTGGAATACACCACTAACCAGTGCGATTAATAACAAAACTAGCAACAAGCCCAACGACAGAAACTTATATTTCAATGACTCACTCCAAAACCACATTGTCTGCAAAAACTAGTTCACCACAGGCGCCAAGTGTACCAGTTATTAGAGTCATTGACGTCAGCCAATCACGCATATTAAATCTCAGCTGGCCCATCATTTTAAGCAATATTTCAGTGCCTTTGTTGGGCTTAATAGACACCGCCATTTTGGGACATTTAAACAGTACCAAGCCAATGGCGGCAGTCGCTATTGGCGCACAAGTCATGACCATGGTGCTCTGGAGCTTCGGTTTTTTCAGAATGAGTACGACGGCATTAACCGCACGTCGTAGCGGGGCTAGCGATGACGCTGGTGTGCATTCTATTTTACGCCAAGCATTACTATTTACCTTGCCGATCAGCCTGCTATGCACTGTGTTACTGGCGCTATTCTCTCCCACCGTACTAAATTGGTTTGGTAACTACACCCAAGTTCATGAATTAGCACAGAATTACATCACCGTGCGTTGCTGGGGCATTCCTCTGGTCTTTTTTCAATATTGCCTGATCGGTTGGTTTATTGGACGAGGGGAAACTCGTGTGCCATTACTCATGCTGGTAGTGGCCAATGTGGTGAATGCGGTACTTGACTACGTGTTTGTTTGGCACCTACATCTCAGTACTTCTGGAGTCGCACTAGGCACCGTCATTGCGGATGGCATTTCGGTCAGCATTGGGTTGGCTGTCGCTTTCCGTAAAGGCGCATTTTTATCGCTTTTCTCCAATGTTAAGAACGCTAATATTAAAAACGCTAACATTAAAAAGGCTAATAATAAAAATACCAGCATCAAAAACATTAGCAGTAAAGAAGATCAATCCTCTGCTTCAGTACCTTTTCAGAAATATTCCACTTTTAAAGAATCGGAGCTTAAAGAATCAGTACTCGAAAAATGGCGCGTCGACACCCAGTTTATTAAACGATTTGTACATATTAATAGCGACCTCTTTATTCGAACAATTACCCTGCTGAGTGTATTTGCCATATTTACCGCACAAGGCGCCAAACAAGGGAGCGATGTTGTGGCAGCCAATGCCATTATTATCAGTCTGTTGTTATTTATTTCCAATGCACTGGATGGGTTTGCTCATGCCGCAGAAACTTTAGTTGGACAAACCTTAGGACAAAAGCAATTTGCTAAAACCCAAAAGGCTATTTGGTTAACCGGAGTCAATTGTGCAGGTATTGCCTTGTGTTTAACCTTGGCGTTCATGTTAGGCAGTGATTATTTATTACCATTATTTACCAGTCATAGCGATATTCTCGCGACCCTAGAACCACTTCATTACTATTTGATATTACTGCCGTTGGTTGGATTTGCCAGTTATTGGCTTGATGGCATCATGATTGGCGCACAGGCGTCAAATGCTATGCGTAACAGCATGCTGTTGGCCGCTTTCGGCATTTTTATTCCTTGGCTCTGGTATCACGACACATTTTTAGATGTCGCCCAGAACCACGAAAGCAATCGCATACTATGGCAAGGCTTATATGCTTTTCTACTCGCCCGAGCTTTGTTTTTACTCCCCACATTAGTAACTCTTTGGCGGCAACCGACACAATATTTGGAAAAATAATAACGTCTTTACTGAAATGTCAGTGTTCAATAAGTGACAGATTCATTCAATGTTATTAACCGAGGGCGACGAACCATCAATCTGACTCATTAAAAAATTAAGCAATGCATGAACACGGCTACTTTTCTTTAAATCTTTATGATAAACGAACCAAACTTGCGACACTGGCGATGCAATTGGCAGCGACACTCGCTGCAGCTGTTCGTAATTGAGGTTGAGGCTGAATACATCAACCAGTTGAACATTTGATTGTTGCGAAACCATGCGACTTAACGGACCAATACCCATACCTGCTCGGATGGCCGACTCAATGTCATTAAAGCTGTTGCTTTGAAACACCACATTAGCATCATCAATTTGTTCGATAATGTTTTTAATAGCGGGTATTTGTGTCTTATGACCGGTGGGTAAAATCCATTGATGGCGATTAACATCGCTAACACTTTCGAGAACACCGTACTGTTTTACATACTCAATCGAGGCATAGCATTCTAAGCTTACCGCCATCAAAGGGCGCGCAATTAAATCGGGCTCTTGCGGTTGTTCACCAATACGAATAGCGACATGTACATCGTCGTGCGCCAACGACACTAATTCGTCCGTCGCTAATATTTGCACTCTAACGTCAGGGCAAGCCACACGAAATCGGTGCAATAATGGCGCGAAAAAAGGAGAAAAATCGGTGACTGTCGATATACGTAACGTACCCGATGGCGTTGCATCCAACGTCGCTAAAGTATTGGTCAAGCGCTGCATATCGCCGGCGATACTGCGCATTCGCTTTAACATCATTTGTCCAGCATCGGTTAATTGGTAACCGCGCTGATGACGAATAAACAAACTCACATTCAACGCTTTTTCCAATCGGCCAACAGAACGCAGCACAGTACTGTGGTTTATACCCAGACGCTTTCCTGCACGACTCAAGCTTTGCGACTCCGCCACGGCCAGTGCTATTTTATAGTCATCCCAACGTATTTCTTTATCCATCCTTTCAGCCCCTTACTATGGCCCGACGGCATTCTCTTACTTCAATATGAGGAACGCTGACGAAAAATATCGGTATTTCTGTGCAAATATGCACAACTATTGTCGATTTATAGCACTTTTTAACACAGAAGAAACTCTGTAATCTAGCCAAATAAATGAGGGATGGTTCAATGAAGCAACAATTACGAAATACAGATCATGGCTATGGATGGATTGCTATTGTCTTTCATTGGATAGGAGCAATTGCTGTAACTGGTATGTTTGGGCTTGGTATATACATGGTTGATTTAACCTTCTACGACCCTTGGTACAAAGGCTCTCTGGATCTCCATAAATCGCTGGGCATACTCATCGCCTTGCTAATAAGTGCGCGCTTAATCTGGCGAATCGTGAACCCTTCACCGCGCGGATTGTCAGATAAAAAGCTCGAAAATCAGGCCGCGCACACAGTTCATTGGATTTTGTATGGCGCCATGATTTGTATGTTTGTTTCTGGTTATTTAATTTCAACCGCCGATGGTCGTGGTATTAACGTATTTGATTGGTTCACGGTACCCGCGACGTTGACCGGAGAAAACCAAGCAGACCTTGCTGGAGAAATTCACGAGTGGCTGGCATGGGGCTTAATTGGCCTAGCATCTTTGCATGCTCTAGCTGCCTTGAAACATCATTTTTTAAATCGCGATGCAACACTTAAACGTATGTTGCGTCCTTTATTAGCAAATAAAGACTCAATCGAAGATTGAAACTGCTTTTCACAAGAAAATTAACCAGCGTAAGTTTTTTAGGAGATAGACAATGAAGAAACTACTAACAACAACATTTTCAACCCTAGCGTTAAGCGCAGCATTGCTTAGTGCACCTGTCCATGCCGCCACCTACGACGTTGATAATGAAGGTGCGCATGCTTCCATTAATTTTAAAATCCAACATTTAGGCTACAGCTGGCTGACGGGTCGCTTTAACGATTTCGATGGTTCTTTCGAATACGATAAGGCCAAACCAGACACCTCGACTATTAATATCACCATCGACACGGCAAGCATCGATTCTAACCATGCCGAGCGTGATAAGCACTTGCGCAGCGAAGATTTTCTCAATGTGAGCAAGTACCCTACGTCAACGTTCAAAAGCACTGGTTTTAAAACAACAGGCGAAGGAACGGGTGAAATTACCGGTGACTTTACACTGCACGGCGTAACTAAAAGCATCACCTTTCCAGTGGAGCGTATTGGTGAAGGCAATGATCCATGGGGCGGCTATCGCGCAGGTTTTACTGGTTCAACCAAAATCAAATTAAGTGATTATGGTATTGATTATAATCTTGGACCTGCGTCTACGCACGTAATGCTAGAATTGCATGTAGAAGGCATTCGTCAGTAAATTTACTGGCATTGCTAGTTTTAAAAAAAGCTCGTTGAGGAATATCCTTAACGAGCTTTTTTTATCAATTTTTAAAACCGTTGAACAATCCAGCCTTACATAACTCTAATCTTCTCTGAAAAAGCATTAAGCGAGAAATGCAATAAACAACTTGCTAGTTCCTCGTCTTTAAATCCGCTGCTGATACCACAGCCCACCCTAAAATGGAGAAATGATTTTGTCTATTTCACACTACCTACCGAATGTTTTAACGAACTTAACATCGACTAATTCGAACTCAAGAGCTTTTTTCACCTCCTCAAAAGTATCTTCAATCGTTGTTTCCATCGCTGCGCTCACCTTTGCTTCCGCAAGCTGGGCAGGCGATGAACATAATCACGACAAAGAAAGTTCTGGAGAGAAAACAGCGATTACCACGCTAGAGTTAAATGATGGCCTATACATGATGTCAGGCAAAGGCGGCAACGTGTTAGCCAGTGTCGGTGATGATGGTACCTTTATTGTTGACGATCAATACGCCAGCGAGCATGAAACCATTATCGCGGCACTTAAAAAAGTGGGCGGTGATACCCCTCGTTTCTTATTAAATACCCATTGGCATGGTGATCACACTGGCGGCAACGAAGCCATGGGCGAACAAGGCACGATTATCTTCGCGCACGAAAATGTCCGCAAACGGTTAACCAGCGAACAGTTTGTGAAAGCCTTTGATATGAAAATGGCACCTCAACCTGATGCGGCACTCCCAATGATTACCTTCGACAATAGCATGTCATTGCATTGGAATGATTTAACGATCAAAGCGATTCATACCGGCAGTGCCCATACCGATAGCGACAGTTATGTTTTGTTCGAAGGTGCGAACGTCGTACATACAGGTGATTTATACTTTAGCGATTTTTATCCTTTTATTGACCCTGACAGCGAAGGTTCTGTTGCTGGCATGATTGAGGGCGTTAATGCCATTCTTGCTCAGATTGACGGCAATACCAAAGTTGTTCCAGGACACGGTACTTTATCAAATAAAGTACGCTTAACTGAGTAT